>CAINLH010000205.1 GCA_903850275.1 uncultured Acidimicrobium sp. | reverse complement strand
TGCGCCATGCTGTTTCAGCACTGGAAAGCGGATGCGACTTTGTTGTTGCACAAGGCACCGAAGGTGGCGGGCACACCGGCACTGTTGCCACGATGGCGCTTGTGCCCCAAGTGGTTGATGCAGTTGGCGACAAGATGGTGGTGGTTGCTGCTGGTGGCTTGTTCGACGGGCGTGGTCTTGCTGCATCGTTGGCGTTGGGCGCAGACGGCGTGTGGGTTGGTACGCGATTTATTGCAACACATGAAGCGCGCGGTGTGGATGGATACAAAGAAAAGCTGATTGACACGCTGGAAGACGGCACCGTGATCACTCGCAGCTACACGGGTAAAACCTGCCGCGTGGTGCGCAACAACTGGACGAACAAGTTTGAAGAGCATCCAGAAACATTGCAAGGGTTTCCGCAGCAAGCAATCGCCTCGATGCAGGCAGGCGTTAACCACTTGGGCTACCCCGTTGGCACCAAGGTGGATGTGGATCAAGAATTTATGCCTGCGGGCCAGGGCGTTGGCGCAATCACCAGCATTGTTCACGCTGCCGACTTGGTGCACAGCATGATGGCTGAAGCCGAGCGCTCGATCGACCGCATTCACGCGTTGCGTCAGCAGTAAACCCAACCATGGGTGTTCTTCGATCGAATAAGAACGTCCGCAATATGTTTATTGCCGAGAACATCTCGGTGATGGGCGACTATTTCACCTACGTTGCGCTAGTTGGCTTGGTGAAAGATGCAACCGACTCCACGTTTCTTGTTTCGTTGATTTACGCGGCATACGTGTTGCCGTCGTTTTTCCTCTCACCAATTGCCGGACCAATCGTGGACAGGTTCGATCGTCGCAAAACCATCATTCTGATTTCGCTGCTGCAAGCAGCGTGCGGCGTTGGTTTTCTGTTTGCCAACGACTCGAGAATTTGGTTGGCATTTGCAGCCCAGATTGCAATATCTTCATTGTCTGTTGTCATCGTTCCCGCATTTGGTGCGGCGCTCCCCAACTTGGTGAACAACGACGAAGAACTGCGACAGGCCAACGTGTTGTTTGGTTCTAGTTGGGGCGCCATGGTGTTTCTGGGCTCCGCCATTGGCGGCATCTTCTCCGCAACATTTGGCCGCACGGCAACATTTGGCGCCGACATTGCAACCTTCCTCATCTGCGGTGCCCTAGTCGTCATGATTCGCATTCCGATGCAAGAAAATCGCACGACCGAAAAGCGCGAGCGAGTGCGCCCCATCGCCGACATGCGCGAAGCATTTAATTACGCAAAAGAAAACAATGTGATCTTGGCGTTGATGGCATCCAAAACCACGTTTGCGGTAAGCGCCGGCGCAGTAAGCCAGCTTGCAGTATTGGCCATCGACGCGTTTGGCACGGGCGACGGCGGCAGCGGGTTGTTACTTGCCGCGCGCGGTGTTGGCTCGTCGGTTGGCCCGTTCTTATTAATGCGATTTGTACACGGCAACATGCCGAGGTTGTTGTTCCTCTGTGGCCTGGCAGGCTTGGTGTGGAGCGGCCTGTATTTGTTTGCTTCAGCCAGCCCAACGCTGTGGCTTGCTGCAGCATTGATTGGAGTTGCGCACCTGGGCGGTGGCGCGCAGTGGATGATGTCTAACTACGGTTTGCAAATGGTGACGCCCGATTACATTCGCGGGCGCGTGCTGGCTGGCGACATGGGTTTTGCCACGCTCGTCATGGGCATCAGCAGCGTTGTTGCTGGCGTGCTTGGCGAGATATTCCCTATCCGTATCGCCATTGCATTAATCGCGGTTATTTGCGGCCTGGCCTCTGCCGCCTACCTGTTTGGAACTATTGGGATGCGCAAGCGTCTGCGCAGCGAGATGCTGCAACAACCAGCCTGACCGCACGTGGGTCTGTGAACAGACCACTGCTCATTCGATTCATCACGAAGCTGAAACTCATGTTCCTGTTTGGGTCTGCAAACGAAACAGAACCACCAGCACCTGCGTGCCCGTAACTTCCTGGTGCATCGAAGGCCAGTTTTTCGCTGGGGACTACGAAGCCCATCGCAAATGCGCGCTTGTTTTGCAGGCATACATCTATT
>CAINLH010000204.1 GCA_903850275.1 uncultured Acidimicrobium sp. | reverse complement strand
GGACTCCAGCTGCAGCACGTTGTGCACAGTTTTTCGCACGTACTCCTGCCTATTGAACGTGGTGATGGAAAGCGACAGTCGCACATCGTGCGCGGGCGCATCGCTGGTGATCCACTGCCCGCCCGTCATGCACACTTCGCCACCGTCAGCGCGAACACGAACGAAATAGGTGCCGTGTTTGGATGTTTGCAGTGGCTCTAGCGACAACACAACGCTGGTTGGTGCGCCCTCGCCGCGCGGCAGCGATGCATGCGCCACAACCTCTTCGCGATTGCCAGTAACCGCAACCACTTCGACAACGCCAATGCCCGACGCACGAACCTCTACCGACAGTTGATTAACGGTGGAGACGCGGCGCCAGCGGCCGGCAGCAAACACACCGAACGAGGTGTCGAACGAAACTTGTGCGCCGCTTGCCAGCACCACGCCGTCTGCAACAACACGCGACTCGCCTACCAAGCGCGCATACAGCAGCGGCTCTGTAGTTTCTGGCTTAGGCAACGTAAGGCGTTGCAACATTTGCGTCATGCCACACCAATTGGGTCGGTGAAGAACGAAGGGATCTCGCTGCCGTCGGCAATTGCCGAAAGCATGCCGCTCGCGGCCTGCAGCGCCTCGTGAATAGTGACGTCCATGTCGAGATAACGATAGGTGCCAAGCCTGCCCAGGAACGTGACATTGCGTTCGTCGCGTGCCCGCTGCACATAGTTCAGCAACTGATCTTTTTCTTTCACCAACCGAATTGGGTAATACGGCGTGTCGTTTTCTTCGCACAACCGCGAATACTCGCGATAGGTCACGGTTTGTCCGTGTGTTTCCCACGGAGCGAAATGTTTGTGCTCGGTAATTCGTGTGTAGGGAACATCCACGTCGCAATAGTTGAGAACTGGGCAACCTTGGAAGTCGCCATCGTGCACTTCTTTCACGAAATCAAGCGTGCGGTAACCCAATCGGCCATGCTCGAAATCGAAATACGCATCGATTGGGCCAGTCCAGACCACGTGATCGAACGAACCGGATTGCGATTTGTTGAAACGCGTGTTCAGGTGCACCGTGATGTTCGGGTGATCCAGAATTGCTTGCACGATTGGCGTGTAGCCGTTGCGCGGTATTGCCTGAAACGGATGATTGAAATACGAATCGTCTGCGGTGAAGCGCAGTGGCAACCGAGCCAAGATGCTGGCCGGCAATTCGGTTGGGTCGACACCCCATTGCTTCTTTGTGTAGCCGGCAAAAAATGCTTCGTACAATTCGCGGCCAACAAAACGCAGCGCCTGATCCTCAAACGAAACAGGGTTCGTAATCGTCGCGTCCGCCTTTGACGTAACAAACGCTTCAGCCTCTTCGGGGGTGAACTGGGTGCCGAAAAAGTCGTTGATCAGCGTCAGGTTCATGGGCATCCGATACATGGTGTCGCCCACCATTGCGCGAACCGTGTGTCGGTACGGCATCATTTCGCCAAAGCGGTTGATGTAATCCCACACGTGTTGGTGCTGCGTGTGAAAGATGTGCGGGCCGTATACGTGCACCATCACATCGGTTTCGTCGCGGGCGGTAAAGCAGTTGCCGGCCACATGCGGCCTGGTGTCGTAGACGGTTGCGGTATGCCCCGCCTCGGCCATCTGGCGGGCCACCACAGCGCCTGAAAATCCTGCGCCAACGATGGCAAACGACCGTGACACCACGGCTAAATACTAGTTACTTAGTGGGAAAGCCAAGGGGCGCAGGCACCCTCAAGATCGCGTACTTCGATGCGGTCTCTGTTGGCATACGTCACGTGATTGTTTGGATCCGGACGCAATTTGAAGGTGCGGAACGTCATTTCAGTGGTGTCGATGGCAAGGATTCGGCCGCTGAGTGAATCGCCAAGACCCAACAACACCTTGATGGTTTCGAGCGCCTGAATCGACCCAACGATTCCTGGCAGCACGCCCAACACGCCGGCTTCTGCACAGCTTGGTGCAAGCTCTGCTGGCGGCGGCTCGGGCACCATGTCGCGATAGGTGGGGCCCGACTTTGGATCGAACACCGTCACCATTCCTTCAAAGCGGAAGATGGAACCGTGCACCACTGGAATGCCAAGTTTGATACTTGCATCGTTCAGCAAGTAACGGCTTGGAAAGTTGTCGGCGCCGTCGACGATGACGTCGTAGCCCTTAATGATTTCCATGATGTTGCTGGCGTCCAAACGCGTGTCGTACGTAATTACTTTGACGTCGGGGTTCAACAAGTTGAGCGTCTTTTTTGCCGAATCAACTTTGCGATCGCCAATGCGATCGATGTTGTGCAAAATTTGGCGCTGCAGGTTTGATGCATCCACTTCGTCCATGTCGACAATGCCGATAGTGCCAACTCCGGCTGCTGCCAAGTACAACGCTGCGGGCGAACCAAGGCCACCTGCACCAAGCAACAACACTTTGC
>CAINLH010000203.1 GCA_903850275.1 uncultured Acidimicrobium sp. | reverse complement strand
GGGTTGATCAACTTTACTTTTTCGCGAATTGCCAAACAGCTGAACAACAGTGGCAAAGTGTTCCTCTGCTGGTGGGTCAGTAGAAGGGTGATCGCTCATACCGGCGGGGGTTTCGCGCTTCGGCGAAACAGGTGTTGGATCAACTTCCACCACCACTTCCTCAACAACCTCTTCAACAACTGCGTCTTCTGCTACAACCGATTCTTCAACAACGAATGTTTCCTCTACAACTTCCACAACTTCGTCAGCAACTACTACTTCTTCGGAAACCATCGACGTCGAACGTTGCGGGATTGCTTCTGGGTCCTTCGTGTGATCGAAAATTACAGGCTCGGTTGGATCGCTAGGGGCAACGGATGCCGCAGCTCGTGCAATCTCCTGAGAAAGATCGTCAAACTCAGCTAGGTCACCGACAACATCGTCGGCTGCGTTTCGAGCACGATCAAATGCGCTCACCAACCGATCACGATTATGAATCAGTTGCTCAATCTGTTGACGTGCAAGTTCACGACGACGAGCTAATTCACTCAGTACTTTCTCGCGATACTCGCGCGCTTCGTTCACCATGTCTCGACCTTGCTGTTTGGCAAGTTCTATTTCTGCCTCAACATCGGCGGCGGCATCATTTTGTCGGCGGGCGGCCTCTAGTTCGGCATCTTGTCGCATACGAGATGCATCGGCGCTCGCCTCACGCACTAAGCGTTCAGCAGATTCTGCGGCACGTAAGCGCATCTGTTGAGCAGCTTCGCGAGCAACAGTAAGCACTCTCGCCGTTTCCTCACCCAACAATGCAGTAACGGTTTCTTCATCAAGAACACCCGGGGCCGACATGCCGCGCGTTTGCATCGCGCGCAATTCACTTTCTAGAAAGCGTTCTCGCTCCTGCAGGCGTGCGAGTTCGGCCGAAACCATACGCAAAAAATCGCGTACCTCCTCCTGCTCGTAGCCGCGGCGCCCAACCGTAAACTGCGCTGCGCCAACTGCGGCGGGCGAGGATGGATCGGGGCGCGAAAATGAAATCGCCATGGAATCAAGAGTACGCCGTGGTTACAGCGAGATCGTGGCATTCGTCAGGCCACTGCCTCCAAGGGATTCGAGTGCCGCCAAGGCCTCTGCAAGATCATTGACAGGAATAACCTTCACTTTTGAGCCCGCTGCACGACGCGCAGCTGCAATCTCTTCATCGCTTTGCGATGCAGGAATAATGAATACGTCTGCTCCAATGGCCTTTACCGCTACTGCCTTTTGTTGCAGAGCGCCAATCGCACCAACCGTTTCATCTTCGCTGATCGTCCCCGTTGCAACTACTTTCTTGCCGCCCATGAGGTCTCCCGGGGTCAATTCATCCAGCAGTGCAAGGGTGAACGCAAGGCCAGCAGATGGTCCGCCAATCTGGTCAGTATCAATTCCCACCTCAAAAGGAAGATCAACCGTGCGCGTATCTGCAGGGACAAAACCGATAATGACGCGGTCTGGATCGTCTGGGCTGACGATGAGTTGCACTCTGCGTTCAATGCTGGTGGACGATTTGTGAGGTATGACCGTGAGCGTCACAATTTCGCCTTCTTTTTTAACCGCCATCAATGGTGCCAGTTCGGCCAACGTTTCGGTTGGTTCACCATTTAGTGCAGTGATCGTGTCCCCAACACCAAGTTGCTTGCAGGCGCTCAGTGCAACTGCGGTCTCCAAGCACACCAACTCGTTGACCACGATTGCGCCGAGCGTAAATGAGGCTTCAAGGCCCAACCGCGTATAGGCAACGTATTCGGCAATTTGCTTGGCAGAAGTCATTGATTGGAAACCAATTTGCTGTTGTACTCCTGGCGTACTTTCACCAAATCGTTCCTTGAATGTTTGAACATCTACGTCGGGGTCGAGCGCACCAACAAGAGCATCAAGCGCTGTTAATTGTCCTCCATAGGCGGTCACAAACATCACGGACGATTCGGCTGGGTATCGCGTCACTTGCGACAGTGCCTTTTTGTCAAAACTCAACCGACTTGCAACTTGTTCAACCGAACCGGGCGCAAGTTCCCACAATCGCACACTGATGAGCGATGATGCGATGACGGCAATGAGCGAAACCCAACCAAGTGTCAAAAGTGGAAGGGCCCACCACAGTCGACGATGTTCCTTATTGTTTGCGGAGTAAGGGTTTTCGGTATCAATTGCTATCTGCAACCCAGGTGGGGGCAAGGGTACGCTTGTATTCATCGTGATGCCATTGTCGTCATTCATCCCTGCGTTCATGTCCACCTCCTTTGCCGCTTCAGTGCCAGGAGTAACTGTACGGGCGCTGCTTGTATGTGTGTTGTCGTTTGGCGCACTTGTGCTCATCAGCCGCAGTAAATCTGAAGGCTCTAATGCCAGCAAAGTGATTCGGGTCTCAACAGAAAAGACACCTCTATATAAGGAGCCCGAACGCGAACACCGGCTGACATCGCTGGCAAGCCTCTCAATTGGCGCAATGGTCGCAGGAGCTTTAGTTGCAATCGCCATTTCGGTAGCCATTGCCTACATCGTCGGAACAGTTACAAGTCTGTTGAGTTAGCACATAGGAGAATTGATATGACCCGTGAAATGACTATCGCAAATCGCCTCATTGGTGATGCACACCGCCCACTTGTCATTCCTGAAATCGGCATTAATCATGGCGGCGATATTCGTCGTGCAATTCAAATGATTGACGATGTCGCCGACTCTGGTGGTGAGTGCGTCAAATTTCAGGCGCACTCAGTGGATGACGAGATGATCCCAAACGATGTTGTACCAGCTAATTCCACACGCTCCATTTGGGACATCATTGATCAATGCACGCTGAGCAACGACGAAGAACGTGTATGTAAACAACACGCCGAAGATCGTGGTCTGTTTTTTCTGTCCACTCCATTTTCGCGTGAAGCTGCTACTCGACTGGACTCACTCGATGTACCGGGTTTCAAGATCGGTTCGGGTGAGTGCAACAACACACCGCTCATTCGACATATTGCTCGTTTTGGTAGGCCGATCATCGTTAGCACTGGCATGAATGACATGGACTCAATTCGGCGAACTGTTGATGTCCTCGTGGAGGAAGATGCATCATTCGCGCTGCTTCACTGCACCAGCATGTATCCAACACCATTCGAAAATGTTCGACTCGGATCCATCACACAATTGCGTGAAGCATTCCCAAATACGGTGATTGGTATATCTGATCACTCCCTTTCAAACTTGCCGTCAATTTCTGCAGTTGCACTTGGTGCTTCAATTATTGAGCGACACTTCACCAGCGATAGTTCATGGATCGGCGAAGATATTGAAATTTCGGTCGATCCACAGGGTCTGCGTGAACTCATTGAAGGTTCAGCGATCGTTCATGCCGCAAGTGGTGGATCGAAGACAGTTTTGAAAGAAGAACAACCAACTATTGATTTCGCTTATGCATCAGTAGTTGCAATCGCTCAGATCGACAAGGGGCAACTATTAGACGACAGCCTCATCTGGGTGAAGCGCCCCGGGACTGGTGAAATCATCGCGTACGACCTCGACAAAGTACTCGGCAAACGATCGACACGCTCGATCGCACGCGGTGAGCAACTTCGGTGGTCGGATGTCGAGTAGTCGACACATAGCCTTCCTTACCGGCACACGAGCCGATTACGGAAAAATCAAGCCGCTGATTCTTGCTGCACACGAAAATGGATTTCGTGTGTCTGTGTTTGCAACAGGGATGCATCTATTACCTCAGTTCGGCCGAACTATCAAAGAAGTGCGTCGAACGCTTCCCAAAGACATCACTATCGTTCCGTTTAAGAATCAAGTTGAGAATGACACGATGGATGTTGTCGTTGCCAAAACTATTACAGGCCTCTCGGCATTTCTGACCAAAATGCAACCAGACCTGATTGCAATTCATGGCGACAGACCTGAAGCGTTGGCCGGCGCTATCACCGGCGCGCTACGCAATACGCGGGTGGTGCATATTGAAGGCGGCGAATTGTCTGGAACCATCGATGGAATCATCCGCCATGCGGTGAGCAAAATGTCTCACGTTCACCTTGTCGCAAACGACGAGGCTCGCGCTCGCCTGATTCAACTTGGCGAGGCATCAGCAAGTATTCATGTAATTGGATCACCAGATTTAGACATCATGATGTCACCTGCACTTCCCACATTGAAGAAGGCTCGCGCTCGCTACAAAATTGACTTTGACGAATACCAGGTTGCAATTTTTCATCCCGTAACTACCGACTTGGATGCAAGCAAGCATGCTGCGAAAGAGTTTGTTGCGGCGCTTATCGAAAGTGGCCGAAATTACGTGGTGATTCATCCAAACAACGACACCGGCCACGAACACATCCTTCGGGAATACGAGTTACTGCGAGAAATCCCACAACGCTTTCGTATTTTTGAATCACTGCGTTTTGAATACTTTCTTACATTGCTTCGTAACGCTCAGGCTCTGGTCGGAAACTCCAGTGCCGGAATTCGTGAAGCCCCTATTTACGGAGTGCCGAGTGTCGATGTCGGTGATCGCCAACGTGGCCGATATGACGGTCCCTCGATATTCCCCTGCCCACCTAATCGTGCCGAGATTAAGGCTGCATTGGATTCGGCAGTTGCTGCACCGCGAGTGCCTCAATTGGGCTCATTTGGTGATGGCCGTTCCTCGGAGCACTTTGTTCAACTGTTGAAAACTGGCCAACTCTTTGATGCTCCAGTCGACAAAGTCTTCGTCGACTTAAAGGATGTGATGTGATGACCGCCATTGCCATCATTCCTGCAAGAGGCGGCTCTAAGGGAATTCCGGGTAAGAACAAGGCACTGGTAGGTGGCATCAGCCTCGTCGAACATGCCATTCGCACGGCACGCGAGGTGCCCGCGATTAGCCGCATCATCGTTTCGAGCGATGACCCAGAGATTCTGGCCATCGCAAAGCAGAGCGACGTCGAAAGTATTGTTCGACCAGAGGATCTTGCCGGCGATGATTCGCCGATTGAACTAGCAATTGAACATGCACTTCTCGAATCGTCAACGAATGGTCAACTCCCGGCGACGTTGGTGCTGCTCCAGCCAACCTCCCCTCTTCGTGACTCGCGTTTATTAAGTCAATCACTTGCAAAATTTCAAACTGATGGCGGCGTCGGTTCGGTATTTGGAGTAGTTCCAGCGGAACATCATCCATCCAAAATGTTACGTATTGATGGCGAATTCGTTGTTCCGTTTACTTCGGCAGCAGAGCTTTCTGCACCACGCCAAGCACTACCTCGGGTGGTCCGCCAAAGCGGCAGTCTCTACATCGTTTCTACCGAGAACTTCCTTGCGACTCGAACTCTTTTTGTACCGCCGACACGATGGGTTGAAGTGGGGGCTATGGAAGCCATTGATATTGACAACCCTGCCGATCTAACCGCCGCCGACCGCGCAGTCAACGATCTATAGGGCCGAGTTGAACCAATTTATTTTGCGTATCAAAGGACTCTTCGGAATCTTCAGAAGTAACTCATTCGCATGGGGGAAACCACGTCGGGCCCAAATTGTGATCTACCCGCAGGGCAAGTCATCCGACATTTTGCTTCGTTATCTCGACCCAGCGGAAGTTGTTGTTATCGACCCATGGAGCACGAAACTGAACGTTCCTGCCCTCATCCTGACACTGATGCGCGGCGGTAGAAAACGTTTTGATTACTTGCAAGCGACTATCGCACTAATTAAGCCGAAGTTTGTTATCACTACAACCGACAATGACATGTTGTTTTATCGATTGAAAGAGTCTCTACCGAATTCGATAACTATTGCCATTCAAAACGGGCTTCGAGGAAACTATTCCTCAATCCCGAACGGCGGCTTTTTTGATGAAGTACAAAGACGACCTCAGCTATGTGCCGACTACATCGTTGCTTTCGGTACTGAAATTGCCAAGGTCTATGAACAGCACATAGACGCCAAGGTGTTCGTTGGTGGAAGCCTCAGGAACAATGCGTTCATTTCTGGTTCAAATATCAAACCATCAAACAAATCAATTATTTATGTTTCCCAACTGCCGAGTGCGCCGGCGTTGCCAAATGATGTGATTGCCTACTTGCAAGACCAACCCATCACCTATAGCGAGTTCTATGCGGCCGAAAAGATAGTCGTAGATATTCTTCACAACTATTGCATTGCCAACAATCTCGAATTCACAATCTGTGGAAAGCAATCCTCACAATGCGAAATCGAACAAGAGTTCTTCGGCGAAGTTGCTACAAGCGGACGCAATTCGCCACTCGATAGCTATTCCACGCTTGACGCGGCGCATATTGTTGTCACGCTGGATAGCACTCTTGGCTACGAATTCCATGCACGGGGCAAGAGAGTGTTGTTTATTGGGGGACGATTCATGCATCATCAAAACGAATCGGTTAGGGATATGGCCAGCGTTACATTCGGGTTTCCAGCAAAACTTCCACAGCAGGGCCCATACTGGCTCTCCGATCTTTCCGAAGGGAAAATCATCGAACGTTTGAATTTTCTAAGTCAAGCAACCGACAGTGAAGTGCGCGCATTGAATATTGAATTTAAAGATCGGTTCATGACCTTCGATCCAGACAATGTCCGACTGATTCAGTTCTTCTCATCTATCGGTATGCCAGTGCGAGTATTGCCATGAGTGATGCAGCCAACCGCTATTTAGTAACGACTCACGACCAGGGCACATGGCCTTCGGGCGCTCAGCTCGTTCTCATCGATTCCGGATTGCAAAACACGGCCGTCTCTGAACACCTTGTGAGACGAACCGAAGTTTGCCCAATAGATGAGCGACTTAACCGCCATCACCAGTTATCTAACTTATGCAGCGAATTACTCGAAGATCTCACCACCTATCTAAATGCAATGCACAATGAGCGTTCGTCAGTGCAAACCTGGAAAATCCGATTGGGTTTGTGGCTTCATCATTTTGTGGACACCGTTTATGAACGATGGTT
>CAINLH010000202.1 GCA_903850275.1 uncultured Acidimicrobium sp. | reverse complement strand
TAGGCCTCATGGCAGCCCAATGACTGGGGTTCTGGCCTTCCCGTTTAGGCTCGGGCGATGGATTTCGTGCGCGCAAACAACATTGCCAGGCTGCGAACCGAACAATTTGATGTACTTGTGGTGGGCGGTGGCATTACGGGCCTTGGTGTTGCGCTGGATGCCGCTTCGCGCGGACTCAGCGTGGGCCTTGTTGAAAAAGATGACTTCTCCTCCGGCACGTCCTCCAAAAGCAGCAAACTCATCCATGGCGGCCTTCGCTACCTACAGCAAGGTGAAATCGGTTTGGTTTATGAGGCGCTGCATGAGCGCCAGCGCCTAGTTCGAAACGCTCCACATCTCGTCAGCGTCCTCCCCTTCATGATTCCGATCTTGACTCGCGATGGCGTGATCTCGAAGAAAATCGCCAGAGCACTAGGAAGCGCTCTGTGGATGTACGACCTCACGGGTGGATGGCGCATTGGCAAACTGCATCGTCGTTTGAAATCCGACGAAGCATTCGCTCACATGCCAACAATGAACAAAGAGAAACTGGCTGGTGCGTACCTGTATTTCGATGCCGCCGCCGACGACTCAAGGCTGTGCGTTGCGATTGCACGAACCGCCGCCAAACATGGTGCAGCGTTGGCCAACTATTGCTCGGTGCAAAAGATTACGCACGACTCGAATGGTCGAGCCAATGGCGCGATTGTTCGAACGGTGGAAAATGAAGAGTTTGCGATTACAGCTCGATGCGTAGTGAACGCAGCAGGCGTGTGGGCAGACAACATTCGTAAAGCAGATGAGGGCACCGACCCGCACAGCATCCGTCCCGCCAAGGGAATCCATATCACCGTGCCATGGAAGATGGTGCGTAACGACATTGCAGTTGTTATTCCAGTCCGTCGCGACAAGCGCAGCCTCTTCGTGGTGCCTTGGGTAAGTAACGGAGACGGCACGTATCAATACACCTACGTAGGTACGACGGATACCGACTTTGCTGGCGGCGTGGATGAATCGCAATCGAGCCACGATGACATCGAATACGTGCTTGAGGCACTCAATCAGTCCGTCAATGGGAGCATCACGGCCGACGACGTGACAGCGGTGTGGTCTGGTTTGCGACCGCTGGTACGCAACGAAGACGGCACTACTGCCACCGGAAAAACTGCGGACCTCTCTCGCAAGCACCAAGTGCGCGTGTCGGCAACTGGCGTGGTTTCTATTGCCGGCGGCAAACTCACCACATATCGAAAAATGGCGGAGCACACGGTTGACGAAGTGTTGAAGCAAGTTGGCAAAAAGACAGCATGCAAAACGAAACGCTTGCGATTTGTTGGTGCAACCGCAAAGTCATCCAAGAAGCTCGATCGAGAAGCGTTACATCTATATCAACGCTTTGGTAGCGAGGCACAAACCATCCAAGAGTTGATAACAAGCGACCCTTCTTTGGCTGAGCCGTTGATTATTGGACTTCCCTATTTGCGTGCTGAAGCAATTTTCGCCGTTCGTTTCGAAATGGCGCGAACACTTGACGACATACTCTCTCGTAGAACTCGAGCCCGCATCATTAACCGGCCCGCATCACTTGCAAGTGCTCGTGCTGTAGCCAAACTCATGGCAACCGAGTTGCAGTGGGATGACGCGGAAGTTGAACGCCAAGTGGCGAACTATGTTGATTCATGTGCCAAAGAAGCAGCTGCAGGCGAAGTAAGCGAAGCCGAATACTTAGCCTCCCAAACGAACTGACCGATCATGACCGAACCGACACCACCCATTGCATTCAGCATTTCGCCCGACGCCGTTGGCGAACAGTTTGCTGGAGGATCATCTGTAGATGATGCGGTAATCGAACAACTGAAAAAAGTCTGTTCAACATCGGTGGATGATGCCGACCGCGCCGAACATGGCCGTGACTGGTGGCCCCTTGCCATGCATTGGGCTCTGGCCGGCAAAACACCACGCAAACCGCATGCAGTTTGCCGCCCAAAAAACACAGACGAAGTGGTGGCCATTGTCAACATTTGTAGACAGCACAACATCGCACTCACCACAAGCGGTGGGCGTAGCGGGGTTTGTGGAAGCGCAGTGCCGATGTTTGGCGGAGTCGTGCTCGACACCACACAACTTGCCGGCGTCGTGTCGGTTGACCAGGTGTCCGGAATTGTCGAAGTGCTTCCAGGAACATTCGGCCCAGACATGGAGAGCGAACTCCAAGCCAAATACGGAATCACCGTCGGTCATTTCCCTCAGTCGTTTGATATTGCAACAGTCGGTGGTTGGGTTGCCTGTCGCGGCGCTGGCCAGTTCTCTACCCGCTACGGAAAAATTGAAGACATGGTTGTGGCCCTCGAAGTTGTGCTGGCCGATGGCTCTGTCATTCGTACTGGTGGTGCACCTGCTGCAGCTACCGGAAGCGACATCACTCATCTTTTCGTCGGCAGCGAAGGAACCCTTGGGGTAATCACCCGCGTGTGGCTTCGCGCGCATCCAAAGGCAACATATGAAAAACGTGCCGCTTATCTTTTCCCATCGTTCGAAGACGGCATTGCTGCTTGCCGAGATGCAGTGCGCAAGGAAGCAACACCAGCAGTGCTTCGCTTGTACGACGAAAGCGAAAGCAAGCGCAGCCACGGCACAGATGGAACCCAGTGCACACTTCTGGTGCTTGATGAAGGTGATCAGCGCCTCGTTGAAGCAACTATGTCCATCGTCGACGAATCCTCTCGCAATCACGGTGCGATTACGGGTGATGTGGAGTTGGTGGAAAAGTGGCTACACCACCGCAATGACACCAGCGGGTTGCAAGCACTGACTTCGAAGGGCTACATCG
>CAINLH010000201.1 GCA_903850275.1 uncultured Acidimicrobium sp. | reverse complement strand
TGGCGTTGGCGGCTTCGGCGGCTTCCCAGAACTTCCAAACAGAAACAAGCCAATCATTGCTGCAGTCAATGGAATGGCCGTGGGCGGCGGTTTTGAAATTGCGATGGCTGCCGACTTCATCGTGGCTGCCGACCACGCACAGTTTTTTCTTCCAGAAACTCGAGTTGGGGTGCTTCCCGATGCCGGAACGATTCGACTACCCCGCTTACTTCCCCGCCAGCTAGCAAACGAAATCATCTTTGGCGGACGCAGGCTTTCGGCAGCCGAGGCAGAGTCTTGGGGAATTGTTAATCGTGTCGTACCAATTGCCGAGCTCATGACGAGCGCACGTCAACTTGCCGCCGACATTTGCCTTTCGGCCCCGCTCAGCGTTGCGGCAGTGCTCGAGCTCAATCGCACTCTTGAGCACACCGACATTCTTGAAGCTATGCATGCCATGCGCAAGAACGCCGCCTATCGCAAGGCTGTCGACTCGCAAGACGCACTTGAAGGCCCCGCATCATTTGCCGAAAAACGTCCGCCAAAGTGGCAGGGCAAATAACCGAACTACTTCTTGTCGCGGCACCTAGTGCTGCAAAACTTAACTTCTTCCCAGTTCTTCGCCCATTTCTTTCGCCACTCAAATTGCAAACCGCATGTTTGGCAAATCTTGGGAGAAAAACCGTTCTTTGTCTTGGCTTTGCGCACAATTTCAGCGTAAAGCCTGAAGCCGACCAACGCATTCATCGAGCACATCAAGCAATTCGAATGCGCGACTGTCGGCATTTTCCATCTGGTATTCGCGCATTGCGTACGAGAAGCTGGTGTGCAGGCTTGGCCATGCCCCGTGCGTAGAGCCACCGGCGCCAGTATGACCAAAAGCATCTTCAGCCATTCCCAGACGTGAAGGGTTTGGATTTAACTCGAAACCGATACCGAATCGCAATAACCTGCCAGACAGTGGGTCGTTTCCAAGCGATCGTTGCTGTCGTGCTTGTGCAATCGTCTCTGGCTGCAACAAACGTATTCCGTCCAACTCGCCACCATTAACCAACAACGAATACAGCCGCGACATTGAGTAGGCATTGGCTACTGCCCCGCCACCAGGTAACTCGATCTTGGCAAACTCGGTCGTGCCTCGTTCTGCGGGGATCATGCCGTATACAAATTGCAGTCGCGGATCGGCATCTGGTGCAGAAAGTGCCGTGTAGTTGTAGTTGTCTGCTCGAGTTGTTTGCGCAATGCGCGGAAGCACATCGTCCGTTGCGCCAATATGCAGATCAAGTTGTAGGGGTTTGGCTATTTCTTCGCGCACAAAGGTTCCGATGCCGCGGCCGTCTGCCCGCCGCACAAGTTCGCCCGCAATCCAGCCAAACGTCATTGCGTGATACGAGGGCGAACCAACTGGAACAAAAGGTATTTGTTCGGCGACCAATTGCGCCATATGCACTGGGTCGGAAAGGTCCTCAATAGTGATCTTGCGCTCGAGCCCAGGCACCCCTGCTACGTGTGCAAGCGCGTCGCCAATGCTGATCTTTCCCTTGCCGCCAACAGCAAACTCGGGCCAGGCACTTTCGATTGTTGCTTCAAGATCGATGAGCCCACGCTCCACACACATCAACACCGCGACCGCGCAAATCCCCTTTGTTCCTGAAGCAATGACACAGACCGAATCGTCGTTCCATGCTGAACCGTCTTCTTGCTGTCCACCCCACAAATCGACCACTTGCTTGCCGCGATATGTGGCCGCGAAGGATGCGCCCGCCTGCGACGCCGAGTGATGTTTGTTAAAGATCTTTGCAACAGGTTCGAAACCTTCTGCGACAACGAGTTTTCGCGTCACCTCAACGACCGCTCGATGCTGGGCGTCGCCGTTATCAAACTTCGTGTGTACTCCTGCTGCGGGTTGCCGATTACCGATTCGGCTGAACCGATTTCAACTATTCGACCCTCCGACATCACCGCTACTTCGTCGGCAATGCTGCGCACAAGTGGCAAGTTGTGGGTAACAAACAGCATGGCCAAGCCAAGTTGCTTGCGAAGATCGCCGAGCAAATCAACAATGGCCGCCTGAACCAGAACGTCGAGTGCGCTCGTTACTTCGTCGCATACCAGTACCTGAGGGTTGCTCACTAGTGCGCGTGCGATTGCAACGCGCTGACGCTCGCCACCCGACAACTGGTCGGGGTATTTGTTTGCGTACGAACCGGGAAGATTGACTTTCTCTAATACTTCCAAGATTGCACGTTGTGAGTCGGTTTTTGATTTACCTGCAATGGCCAATGGACGCGAGATGGACTCGCCAATGGTGCGTCGTGGGTTGAGAGAACCATAGGGATTCTGAAAAACATACTGAATGCCCAGTCGTGCTTCTGCCGAGCGCTGACGTGCAGCCTTTTGCAATGCAGCCCCGTTGAACGACATCGAGCCTGTCCACTCGCGGTGCAAGCCACCAATCGCACGCGAGACAGTTGTCTTGCCCGAACCGGACTCACCCACTAACGCGAGACACTGGCCTTTTCGAATCGAGAGTGACACATCATGAACAACAGTGCTTCCCGAGTAGCCAGCGCTGACTTCGTGCAATTCCACCACCACTGCGCCCGACTCCACCGTCCTCGAGACACTCGGTTTCGAAAGACCGATGCTTTGAGATTGTCCAATCTTGATACATCTGGCAACGTGTCCGGTTGAAAGCGCAACTTCTGCAGGAAAGGCTCCACGGCAAACATCGTCGGCAAGGCTGCAACGCAACGCAAACGAGCAGCCAATAGGTCGTTTGCCGGGAGAAGGTGCCCGACCCGCTAGCCCGACTATCTCCTTTTTACCCTCAATGTCGGGGGCAGCAACTACCAAATGCTTCGTGTACGGGTGTGCAGGACTTGAGAAGATATCTCGCACTGTTCCGCGCTCGACAATGCGGCCGGCGTACATCACCGCAACGTCGTCGGCCAAGTCGGCAACAACTGCCAGGTCGTGGGTGATGTACAGAGCTGCTACTCCGTGGTCCATGGTGAGTTGCCGGATGGTCTTGAGCACGTGTTCCTGTGTTGAAACATCAAGCCCAGTTGTCGGCTCGTCAAGCACGATGACCGATGGTCGACATGCAAAAGCCATTGCAAGTCCTACACGCTGTTGCTGCCCGCCAGATAGCTGGTGTGGATAGCGCAGGAGATACTCATCATCCGTAGGAAGAAGTACCTCGGCCATCATTTCCTTGAGTCGAATCTTGCGTGCCTCGTTTGAGCCGCCAAAATCGTGTGCCTCTAGAACCTCGAGCAACTGCACGCCAATTCTTAGGGCTGGGTTGAGCGATGACGCAGGATCTTGAGGCACATAAGAAACTAAATCTCCGCGGATTTTG
>CAINLH010000200.1 GCA_903850275.1 uncultured Acidimicrobium sp. | reverse complement strand
TCGAACGTTGCCAACTTGCCAATCACTTTGTATCCAGGCATGAAAATTGGACAAGTCAGTTTCATGAACATGACAACGCCAGCAGCCAACCCTTACGGCAAAGGTGCCCGAGGCTCAAAGTATCAAGGGCAACGAGGCCCTACGCCAAGTCGCTATTTCGAAAACTTTCGTTAAGCGTTATTCGCCTGCAACAGGAACGCCCAAGGGCGCGCCACGTTCAGCAAGCATTCGCTCGCCGTTTTCAAGTGCATCGAGCAAGTGAATAGCGATGTCGGCAACTTTTACCTCGTGCTCTTCTTTGCCCGCACCCTTCACGCCATCGTCAAGCATGATGTAACAGAACGGGCACGCAGTTGCAACGCGTGATGCACCAGTAGAAATTGCTTCTGCTGCTCGTTCGTCGTTCACCTTTGTGCCGATTGTTTCTTCCATCCACATGCGTGCTCCGCCAGCCCCACAGCACATGCCCTTTGTTCCGTTGCGAGGCATCTCGACAACATCAACACCCTTGATCGAACTCACAACGTTGCGTGGTGCAAGGTAAACGTCATTGTGTCTGCCCAGGTAACACGAGTCGTGATAGGTGATGCGCTCTTCAAGCGTTGCGTTGCTCACATCAAGCTTGCCCGAGTCAATGAGATGTTCCAACAACTGCGAGTGGTGAATCACTTCGTACATTCCACCAAGTTGTGGGTACTCGTTTGCAAGCGTATTAAAGCAGTGCGGGCATTGGGTAATGATTTTGCGCACTCCCATGCCATTCAGCATCTCGATGTTTGGCATCGCCAGCATTTGGAACAAGTATTCGTTTCCGCTTCGGCGAGCGCTGTCGCCAGTGCACATTTCGCTTGGCCCAAGAATTGCAACGTCGACACCTGCGCGCTTCAATAGTTTCGCCATCGACTGCGTTACCTTCTTGTTTTTGTCGTCGAAGCTTCCTGCGCAGCCAACCCAGTACAAGTACTCGTGGTTAAACGCTGCACCCGGATCGAGCACCTGCACGTCCAAGTCTTTTGCCCAGTCTCCGCGCTCGCCCTGGTTCATTCCCCAAGGGTTGCCTTGGTTCTCCATCGCGCGGTATGCGTTACCCAATTCAGCCGGGAAGTCGCTTTCCATCAGCGCCAAGTAGCGGCGCATGTCAAGAATCTTGTCGAGGATTTCAATGTTCACGGGGCAAATCTCGTCGCAAGCTTTGCAACTTGTGCACGACCAGATTTCTTCGGTGGTGATGCGCTCGAAGAGCGAATTAGCCGAAATGGTGATTTCGCTGTCGACACCAATCGGCGGAGACACTTTTCCACCGGGAGCATGTGCGGCTGTGGCGGCCATTACTTCGCCACTCTTCAACACAATTTCGCGCGGGTCGAGTGGCTTGCCAGTTGCGTGCGCGGGGCAAACGCTGGTGCAGCGTCCACACATGGTGCAGGCATCCAAGTCCAGCAATTGTTTCCAGGTGAAGTCTTCAACAACGTGCGCACCAAATGTTTCGAGTGATGTCTCGGTGAGGTTTGGCATTGCCTTCATTGCACCCTTTGGACGGTCGCGGTCTTTTAGGTACATGTTGAGTGGCGACGTAAAGATGTGGCGCAACATGGTCACGGGCAAGATGATCAAGAAGACGATGAACGCCGCAACGTGGCCAAGCCACCATGCTTGATGCCATGTGGTCAGTGCGTCAGGCGATGCGCCGTTGACAAGTTGTGCCAGTGGGTAGCCAACGAAGCTCCACTTCTCGTGGTCGAGATTGACGCCAGCCGCTTGACC
>CAINLH010000199.1 GCA_903850275.1 uncultured Acidimicrobium sp. | reverse complement strand
GCGCCGTTAACAAGTTGTGCCAGTGGGTAGCCAACGAAGCTCCACTTTTCGTGGTCAAGATTGACGCCAGCCGCTTGACCTTGAGCAATTCGGAACATCTCGGCACCAAACCCGGTAACTCCTATTGCCAGCAATACGCCAAGAATGATCGCGTGTTCCGGCTTGCTCTTGATGCGGATGCGATACGGGCGTTGCACGTATCGGCGCACAATTGCCCACACCACGCCACCAGTAAACATGAGGCCCGCAAAATCACCGACAGCCGCATAGCCGCGGTACACGTCGCCGTGCAAGAACTTCAGTGCGGGTGGCATCTGGTGGTCGATCTCGAGCACGGTGGTGACGCCCAACAAGATAAGGAAACCGAAGTACATCATCGAGTGCATGAGGCCTGCTGCGCTGTCGCGCAACAGGGTTCGCATGTACACACCAGCCCGATAGTCGGCAAGGCGCTGTTTCGCGTTTTTGCGGGTGGTTTTGCGTTTGTCTGGTGCTCCGCGCTCCCAGTTACGAATGCGGTGTGCAAAGCGCAGCGATCCCCAAATCAGCAACATTGGGATGATCGTGTAAAAAGCCAGCTTGAAGTAACCAGGCAAGCCTTCAAATACTTTGCGGTGAATCTTGGATTCGCCTTCCCATCCAGTGATCTGGGGAATGATTCCTGAGACCATGGTGAACACGCCGATGCCGACACCAAAAGCGATAGAGATTTGGTACGGCTTGAGGCGGCGTGTGCTGGTTGTTGAGTCTGGGGTGGCCTGCGTGGTGTCCATGAGCATCTCACGCTAGTCCGCCCTGCCGCGGCGGCAAAGACTCAGCGGTATCGGGTTTTAGCCCGTTGCTTGCTTTCCGACGGCTGCGGTTGCCGCGGCAATTGCCTCAGCATCACCCATGAACTGAACCGTTGCTACGTCCATATTTGCGGTGAATGTGTATTTGCGGGGAACCCCCGTCGGAATATTGAACTCGGCAATGTCATCTTTCGAGATGTGTTCCAAATGCATCACAAGTGCACGCAACGAGTTGCCGTGCGCGGTGATTAATACATCTTCATTGTTGACAAGTTGCGGAACGACGACATCATTCCAATAGGGAAGCACGCGCACAATCACGTCTTGCAAGCATTCTGTTGCGGGCAACTCTTTCGGGTCTAGGCCTTCGGCGACAAGTGCCGCGTAGCGAGGATCGTTGATGGGGTGCTCGGGGCTTGTTGCGTCCACGGGTGGTGGAGCAACATCAAAACTTCGGCGCCAGATCATGGTTTGTTCGGCGCCATGCAACTGGGTGGTTGCCTTTTTGTCCAACCCCTGCAGTGCTCCGTAATGCCGTTCGTTCAGCCGCCATGTTCGCGCAACGGGCAAGTCGGCCTGACCCAATTCTTCAAGGACCAAACGGTTTGTCTCCATTGCCCGTTGCAACAGGCTGGTGTGCGCGGCGGAAAAATGAAACCCTGCCTCGCGCAACAGCACCCCCGCAGCTTTAGCCTCGGCAACTCCCTGGTTGGTCAGCGGTACGTCATGCCAACCCGTGAACAGGTTCAGTTCATTCCAAGTGCTTTGGCCGTGTCGCAAGAGAATCAGGGTTCCGGGCATATCTAAATAGTAGGACTACGGCGCCAAACCCCGAAAAGGGTGCCTGTGACATAAGTTGAGTGACCACCACTCAACTTTTATAGTCGAAAGGTTGTCAGCATCTTGAGCCACCAGTATTGTTGATGGGGCAAGGCCACCAGGCCAAGCAGTTATCCCCGAAATTCCTCACATTGGAGCAGTACACACCATGGCAAAAGCAGTCGGAATCGATCTTGGAACCACAAACTCGGTAGTTGCCGTTTTAGAAGCTGGCGAACCCATTGTTATTCCTAACTCGGAAGGCTCACGCACCACCCCGTCGGTCGTGGCATTTTCGAAGGCCGGCGAAGTATTGGTCGGCGAAGTGGCAAAGCGCCAGGCCATCACCAACCCAGACCGCACCTTTCGCAGCATTAAAAGGCACATGGGCGAGAACTGGAAGTCCGACGATGTAGATGGCAAGAAGTACACGCCACAAGAAATCAGTGCGCGAACACTCATGAAGTTGAAGCGCGACGCCGAGGCTTACTTGGGAGACACAGTGACCCAGGCCGTAATCACGGTGCCCGCATATTTTGACGACGCGCAACGAACCGCAACCAAAGAGGCCGGACAAATTGCCGGGCTCGAAGTATTGCGCATTATTAACGAACCAACTGCTGCTGCACTTGCGTACGGGCTTGACAAGGGCAGCGAAGACGAAACCATTTTGGTTTTCGACTTGGGCGGCGGAACGTTTGACGTGAGCGTGCTCGAAATCGGCGACGGCGTGTTCGAAGTAAAGAGCACGCATGGCGACACGCACCTCGGTGGTGACGACTGGGACCAACGAATCATCGACTGGATGGTTCAGCAATTTAAATCCGCGCACGGCGTCGACCTTGCCGCCGACCGCATGGCAACACAACGCCTGAAGGAAGCAGCAGAGAAAGCAAAGATTGAGCTTTCCCAAACGCAGCAAACACAAATCAACTTGCCGTTTATCACCGCAACCCCAGACGGCCCACTACACATGGACGAAACGTTGACGCGTGCCAAGTTTCAGGAAATGACAGCCGACTTGATCGAGCGTTGCCGCAAACCATTTGAGCAAGCAATCACCGACGCAGGTTTGTCAAAAGGCCAGATCCATCACGTCATTTTGGTTGGCGGTTCTACACGCATGCCTGCGGTGCAAGATCTCGTTCAGGGCCTCACCGGCAAAGAACCAAACCGCACGGTTAACCCCGACGAAGTAGTTGCTGTCGGCGCAGCCGTACAAGCAGGTGTTTTGCGCGGAGACGTGAAAGATGTGTTGTTGCTCGACGTAACACCACTGTCACTCGGCATCGAGACCAAGGGTGGTGTGATGACCAAACTCATCGAACGCAACACCACCATTCCAACCCGCCGCACAGAGGTGTTTACCACAGCAGACGACATGCAGCCGTCCGTGGAAATTCACGTCTTGCAAGGCGAGCGCGAAATGGCTAGTTACAACAAGACGCTCGGCAAATTCCAGTTGGTGGATCTACCACCAGCTCCTCGCGGTGTTCCACAAATTGAAGTCACATTCGATATCGACGCAAACGGCATCGTCCATGTTTCTGCGAAGGATCGTGCGACAAGCAAAGAGCAGTCGATGACCATCACCGGTCAGTCGTCATTGAACAAAGACGACATCGACAAGATGGTGAAAGACGCCGAAGCACACGCCGAGGAGGATCGCCTCCGTCGCGACGAAGCAGAAGTTCGTAACAACGCCGACTCGTTGGTGTACCAAACCGAAAAGGTGTTGCGAGAACAAGGCGACAAGGTGTCCGAAGACGAGCGCACTGCCGTTGAGGGCCCACTTGCCGACTTGAAAACAGCGCTGCAAGGTTCCGATACGGCAGCAATCAAGTCAGCAACCGAGAAATTGATGGAGTCCAGCCAGGCATTTAGCCAGAAGCTGTACGAAGCAGCTGCTCGAGACACCAACGCTGCAGGCACGTCTGCAAGTGGTCAGGGTGCTGCTGGCGGAAACGACGACGACATCGTCGATGCCGAAATCGTTGACGAGAAGTAAGCAATGGAGTCCGAAAAGCCAACCGAGGCAGCAGAGTCGGATGTTGAGTTAGTCGAGGACGTTCAAGACGTTCTTGCCGAACTCAACATCGACGAGGTGGTTAAAGAACGCGATGAGTTCAAAGACATTGCGCTGCGCGTACAAGCCGACTTCGAGAATTATCGAAAGCGTGCTGCCGTGCAACTCACCGACGAAGTTGATCGCTCGACTGGCCGCATTGTTGAGGCAATGTTGCCCGTCTTGGACGCGTGTGAGGCTGCGGTCGCACACGGAGTAGAAGGCGTCGAGAACATTTGGTCGTCACTGTTAGGAACGTTGCAAAAAAGCGGCCTCGAAGCACTTGATCTGCAGGGACAACCATTCGACCCGGCGCTAGCCGAGGCGGTGTTACACGAAGAAGGTGACGGCGGCGAAGCCGTGGTTGTTGAAGTACTGCGTACCGGTTACCGCTGGAAAGGTCGCGTGCTTCGTGCCGCAATGGTCAAGGTAAAGGGATAACCATGCAACGCGAGTGGTTTGAAAAGGACTACTACGCCACGCTCGGTGTTGCGCAAAGTGCAACAGCAAAAGAAATTACCAAGGCGTACCGAAAGTTGGCTCGCCAATATCATCCCGACACCAACCCCAACAATGCAGCAGCCGAAGAAAAGTTCAAAGAAGTTTCAAGTGCATACGACGTGTTGGGTGACGAAGAAAAACGCAAGGAGTACGACGAGGTTCGCCGGTCCGGCTCAAGCGGCGGCGGGTTTCGAATGGATCCCAACTTTTCTGGCGGTGAAGGATTCGGTGACATATTCAGCCAGATGTTTGGTGGCGCCAGGCGCCGTGGCTCTGCCGGCGTAGGCCCGCAGCGCGGCGGAGATATTGAAGCAACCCTGACACTCGATTTTTCCGATGCCGTGCAAGGCCTCACCACCGAACTGCACATCACCAGCGAAGCACAATGCACTGGGTGCAATGGTTCGGGTGCGCGTCAAGGCACTACGCCAAAGCGCTGCCCAACGTGTCAAGGACGCGGCTCGGTAGAAGACAATCAAGGCGTCTTTGCTTTTTCATCCCCATGCCCACAATGCAGCGGACGAACGGTGATCATCGAATACCCATGCGCTGGTTGCAGGGGCACTGGCCGAGAAATGCGGCCGCGTGATGTCAACGTGCGTATCCCTGCCGGCGTTGCCGACGGGCAGCGCATTCGCTTAAAGGGCAGAGGAACGCCCGGCATGAATGGTGGCCCTGCCGGCGATCTTTTTGTGTTGTGTCATGTAGCCGCGCACAAAATTTTTGGTCGCGATGGCAGTCACCTCACTGTTCGTTTACCCATCACATTTGCCGAGGCTGCGCTGGGCGCAGACATTGAAGTGCCAACGCTGAGCGGAGAGGCAGTGACGTTGCGATTAAAGGCCGGAACGCAATCTGGTTCGCGCCACCGCGTCAAAGGAAAAGGTATTGCCTCGGCAAAGACAACAGGTGACCTCATTGTTTCCGTCGATGTTGTTGTTCCAACTGAATTAACAGACGATCAAAAGGACGCAGTTGTCGCCTTTGCAAAAGCATCCGACGGCTCACCCCGCGACACTGTTTTCGAGCAGGCGAAACAATCGAAGAGAGCAGCATCATGAAACGCGAAACCCATGCCGTTTATGTCATTTCGGTCGCTGCAGAAATTGCCGGCGTACATCCACAGACGTTGCGCATTTACGAGCGCCGAGGATTGTTGCAACCCGCTCGCACCTCGGGTGGCAATCGTCGATACAGCAACGCCGACATTCAGCGCCTACAACGAATTGCCGAATTGGCCGAGATGGGAATGAACCTTGAAGGCATTCGCCAAGTGCTCGAACTGGAGTCTGAAGTTGCACGCCTCTCGAATGAGGTGGTTCGTCTCCATCAAGAATTGGCGCAAGCCATCACCGACACTGGCCGCCGCGGTCGTTACGAACTTGTTCCGCTGCGTCAAGCGATTGCAGTGTTTGGCAAAAAACCCAGCATCTTTGAAGAGGAGGAGTAAGTCATGGCATTTGATCCAAAGAAATGGACAACAAAAACCAGCGAGGCAATCGCTGCCGCCATGCAGTCGGCGACTTCAAACAACAATCCTGAACTGACAGCCGACCATGTCATGGCTGCGTTGTGCCGACAAACAGACACAGTCGTGCCAGCTGTGTTGTCAAAACTAGGTATTGCAGCAACGATGTTGAGCGACCGCGCCGACGAGGTAGTTGCAAAACTTCCGCGCGCGCAAGGTGGTAGCGAGCCGCGAATGAATCGCGAGCTATCAAATATTTTTGCAAACGCAGAAACTCTTCGCGTCGACATGAAAGACGACTACCTCTCTGTCGAACACCTGCTTGTTGCCATGAACCAACGCGTTGGCTTAGGTAGTGCCGAAATGTTGCAGGCACTGAAAGATGTGCGCGGTGCACATCGCGTCACTTCTCCAGACCCAGAGCAACAGTTTCAAGCTTTGGAGAAATACAGCCAAGATTTAACCGCTCGCGCACATGAGAACAAGATCGATCCGGTCATCGGTCGCGACGACGAAATTCGTCGGGTCATCCAGGTGCTTTCTCGTCGTACGAAGAACAACCCAGTTCTGATTGGCGAACCAGGCGTTGGCAAGACAGCCATCGTTGAAGGTTTGGCTCGACGAATTGCACACGGCGACGTGCCCGAAGGTTTGAAGGGCAAACGGCTCATTTCACTCGACATCGGTGCGATGCTTGCGGGCGCAAAGTATCGCGGCGAGTTTGAAGAACGACTCAAGGCAGTGTTAAAGGAAATCTCCGACGCGCAAGGTGAAGTGATCACGTTTGTCGACGAGATTCATACATTGGTCGGTGCCGGCGGCGCCGAAGGTGCCATGGATGCCAGCAACATGATTAAGCCCATGCTTGCCCGTGGAGAACTGCACATGATTGGTGCAACCACGCTGGATGAATATCGCAAGTATGTAGAAAAGGATGCGGCCCTCGAGCGACGCTTCCAACAGGTGTATGTGG
>CAINLH010000198.1 GCA_903850275.1 uncultured Acidimicrobium sp. | reverse complement strand
TGTTGTGTCATGTTGAGAACCCAAAACAGTTTGGTGTTGCCGAGATCGACAAGAACGGTCACGTGGTGCGCCTTGTGGAAAAGCCCGATAACCCGCCATCCGACTTGGCACTTGTCGGTGTGTACTTGTTTGACAAAACAATCAACGAAGCCGTTCGCGCAATTAAGCCGTCACCACGCGGCGAACTAGAAATCACCGACGCAATTCAGTGGCTGGTCGATCAGAAGAAGGTTGTGCATCACCAGGTGTTGCAAGGTTGGTGGATTGACACCGGCAAGAAAGACCCTTTGCTCGAGTGCAACCGCTTGGTACTTGAAGTGCTCGAGCCCCGTAACGAAGGCGATGTAGATGCGGCCTCACAGATTGAGGGCAGGGTAGTTATTGAAAAGGGTGCAGTTGTGAAGGGTTCGCGCATTCGTGGCCCGGTGGTCATTGGCAGCGGCTCGGTTATCGATCATTCGTACATCGGGCCCTACACGTCGCTTGGTCGTAACTGCAAGGTGGAACATTCCGAAATGGAACACTCCGTTGTGCTCGATGGTTCCAGCATCATTGGCATCGATCGACTCACCGACTCGCTAATCGGCCGCGATGTTTCGGTTACGAGGTCGGAACAGAAGCCTCGCGCACTTCGCCTCATGTTGGGCGACGATTCGAAAGTGGAGCTCGAGTAAATGGCAACCATCACCGAATCAACCGTTATTAGTGGTGTCCAAATTGTCGAGCCTTCGATGTTCAAAGACGAGCGCGGTTTCTTTATCGAGACCTATCGCCGTCAGTGGTTTCCGCTTGGCCGCGAAATGGTGCAAGGCAACCGTGGCGACCGCCAAGCTGGCTGCATCGTTGGCCTGCACTATCACCTGCATCAAAGTGATTATTGGTACGTTCCCTACGGCACGTGCCGTGTGGTGTTGCACGACTTGCGAACTGGGTCGCCAACCGACGGCGCAACCGAAGTAATCGACTTGGGTGCACGTGCGGATGGTTCGCACGATCACCGCGGCATCTTTATTCCGCCAGGTGTAGCGCACGGTTTTGCATCGCTCACCGACATGACCATCACTTACTTGGTAGACAGCTATTACAACCCGACAGACGAGCGCGGCCTTGCGTGGAACGACCCGATGGTGAAAGCCGATTGGGGTATCCAGTCGCCAATATTGTCGAAGCGTGATCAAGAGAACCCAACGCGCGACAAGATAGACCCACAGTTTCAACCCCACATTGGCCTGCGTACCTGAGGTTTGCTCATGAAGATTTTTGTTACTGGCGGAGCAGGTTTTATCGGCTCGAATTACGTGCGATGGGTGCTCGCTAACACCGACCATTCGGTGACCGTATTCGACGCGCTCACATACGCCGGCAACCTTTCCACCCTCAAAGATGTCGACGACAACAAGCGTTACTCGTTTGTGAAGGGCAACATCTGCCAGCCCGGCGACGTAGAAGCCGCAATGCGTGGGCACGACGCGGTGGTGCACTTTGCTGCAGAAAGCCACGTCGATCGCTCGATTGAGGGCAGCGAAGATTTCATTCTCACCAACTGTTTCGGAACCAACGTGATCATGGACGCTGCTCGACGCATTGGCATTTCGCGCGTGGTGCATATTGGCACCGACGAGGTGTACGGCTCGGTCGAGGTTGGCTCTTCAAAAGAGACCGATGGCCTCGAGCCGCGCTCGCCGTATTCCGCATCGAAGGCTGGCTCCGACTTGATTGCTCTCAGCTATCACGCAACGCATGGCTTGCCAGTGGTTGTCACGCGTTGCACCAACAACTTTGGCCCGTACCAATATCCAGAAAAAGCGATTCCGTTGTTTACCACCAACTTGTTGGACGACAAGAAAATACCTCTCTACGGAGATGGTTTGAACGAACGCGATTGGTTGTACGTCGACGACCATTGCACCGGCGTGCACCTGGTGTTGGAAAAGGGAAATGTTGGCGAGATTTACAACATTGGTGCGGGCAACGAGACGGCTAACCGCGTGCTTGTCGACAAATTGTTGGCACTGCACGGCAAAGACGAGTCGAGTGTTAACTACGTTGCCGATCGACTTGGCCACGACCGCAGGTATTCGGTAGACATCGCCAAGATCACTGCTCTCGGTTGGAAGCGAAAGCGATCGCTTGATGAGGCCCTTGACGAAACGGTGAAGTGGTATCGCGATAACCGTTGGTGGTGGGAGCCGCTTAAGGGTAAGAAGTAGTGCGCATTTTTGTTACTGGAGCCAATGGCCAACTTGGCCAAGAGCTCGTTCGTTGCGTAACAGCGGCGGGGCACGCCGCAATTGGTTCAACGCACGAAAGCCTCGACATCACAAACGAGCAGGCTGTAATCGCCACGATCAGTGATGCCAAACCAAATGTTGTCATTCACGCCGCGGCTTGGACTGCGGTTGACGCTTGTGAGAGCGACCCAAACAAGGCCATGCTCGTTAACGGAATGGCAACTGCGTACATCGCTGCAGCTGCGCACGCAGTTGGCGCGCACGTTGTGTACATCTCTACCGACTATGTGTTTGACGGCACCAAAACTTCGCCGTACGTCGAGGCCGATGTTCCAAACCCAACAAGCGTGTATGGCGAATCCAAACTTGCCGGCGAGCGCGCACTTGGCGCAACCGACGCCATCGTGCGCATTGCATGGGTCAGTGGGTATCACGGCGCGAATATGGTCAAGACCATCTTGCGTCTGCGCAATGAACCACAACTGCGTTTCGTTAATGACCAGATTGGCAATCCAACGTTTGCCGACGATGCCGCGGCGATGATCGTTCGGTTGGCAGTCGAGAAGCGTCCTGGTATTTGGCACATCACCAATCAAGGTGTGGCCAGTTGGTTTGAGTTTGCACGCGAGGTGCTTTTGGCAGCAGGGCAGGATGCAAACAAGGTGCTGCCGATTGCTACCAGCGAGTTGCAACCGCCACGCCCCGCCAAACGGCCAGCTAATTCGGTGCTTCACAATGGCGCATTGTTGGCCGCAGGAATTAAGCCGTTGCCCGATTACCGCGAAGCCTTGCAGCGTCTCGTCCGACGGTTACTTGCCGACGAGCAGGAGTAGGGTTTAACCATGGATCAAGCTGCGCTGATTGAAGAACTTGAGCCCGTTGCTGCCAAATTGCTCGAGCGTCACATGGGTGTTGCCAAAGAATGGTTTCCCCACGAGCTAGTTCCGTACAGCCGCGGGAAAGATTTTGAACCTGGCCGCCAATGGGTGCCCGAAGATGCCGACTTTGGCTCTGCAGGAACCGAGATTGACGAGGCAGTTCGTTCGGCTTTGTATCTCAACTTGCTGACCGAGGACAACCTTCCTTATTACTTTCGCGACATCGACCGTTTGTTCGGCAGCGACACCGCCTTTGGCGAGTGGGCTCGCAACTGGACAGCAGAAGAAGGCCGACATTCCATTGTGATGCGCGACTACTTCACTGTCACTCGCGCACTCGACCCAATTGCACTCGAGCGTGGCCGCATGACTCAGGTTCGTGGTGGCCAAGTACCTACACCAAATGATGCATTCGAAGCGCTGGCATATGTGAGCATGCAAGAACTTGCCACACGTATTTCGCATCGCAACACGGGCAAGCTGATGAAAGACGAGATGGGCACCGCCATCATGTCGCGCGTGGGCAATGATGAGAACCTGCATTACTTGTTCTACCGCGACCTCACCAGCGCAGCACTTGAACTAGACCCATCATCCACCGTGCTCGGCATCGAGCGGGCAGTGCGCACGTTTTCAATGCCAGGCTTGGGCATTCCTAATTTTGATGCACTGTCACGTGAGGTGGCAAAAGCCGGCATCTACGACTTGTTGATTCACCACGATCAAATTCTTGAGCCAGTGATCATGCGTCACTGGAAACTGATGGAACTCACTGGCCTCAGCGACGAAGCCGAGGCCGCTCGCGAGTCCATCGTTAAGCGCATGGCGCGCACCGCAAAAGTTGGCAAGCGCCTTTCGTCGGAACACGCAACCGTCTAACGGTCTGCCGTCTAACGGTCTGCGTACACCGTAAGACTGCCCGAATAGTTGGCAACCCACACCTGTCGCATTTCGGCATCGTAGGTAACACCAATTGGGCGATCGCCCGTGGCAATCGTCTGAATCACCTTCATGTCTGAAGTGCGGATCTTGCTCAACTGATCGTCTTGGTAATTGACGACGTAGAGGCTTGCTCCGTCTTCCGACATCACCATTGTGCGCGGCTCGGTACCCGTGCGAACTGTTGCAATGACTGTGTCGGTTTGCGGGTTGATTGCGCGAACAGTGCCAGATTTGTTGTTAGTGATGTACAGCACCGTGTTATCGGGCGAAAGCACCAAGTGCCGCGGGGTGTAGCCAGCGCTCGACAACGTTCTGGTAGTGAAATCGTTGAGGTTAATGGCGATGACGTTGCCGCCACCCATCACCGAGACGTACGCCGTGCTCGAGTCGTTGGTAATTGCAATGCCTCGGGGGTGCAGCCCAACCACAATTCGTTGCACTTCAACACCCGATGCGATATCGACAATCGATACATCCTGCGAGCAGAAGTTGGAGACCACTACGAACTTGTTGTCCGGGGACACAGCCAGATATTTAGGCACTGCGCCCACCATGATCACTTGGTCGATTTCGAAGGTTGCTGTGTCGATGCGATATACAAACGATGGGTCCCAGTCGTT
>CAINLH010000197.1 GCA_903850275.1 uncultured Acidimicrobium sp. | reverse complement strand
GTTTTTAGTCGTGATGCGTTCGTTTACTGGCGTTGCGTTCAGAAACTCATGGCGCATCCCATTCGGCGGTTTCGCTGGGCTGTTTCGGGTTGCATTCCGTCAGCCGCTGGAGTTGTGGAAGTACCTCACAAGCGACGATCGTCCCACATATTTGTTCCAACTTCTCTCTCCTACGGCTCTGGCCTTTATCGCTGCACCCAGTGTTGCTCTCACCAGCGCAGCCGTAATCGGTGCAAACTTGATCAGCACCTTTTGGTATCAACACCAGATTGGCTATCACTACTCACTAGTCATCGTGCCCAGTTTGATGTTCGGTACTGTTTACGGCATTGCGAGGGTTCCCATTACTTATCGCAAACGAATGGTCGGTGCGGTCGCAGTGTGTTCGCTCGCATTTGGGTACTGGTTGTCTCCTCTTCCTTTGGCTCGCAGCACCGTAGGGGATTGGTCGGCCTCTAATCCTTCGGTGGTTGCGGCGAAGGAACTCTTCGCGGTCATCCCAGATGACGCGGTGGTCAGCGCATACCACCCGCTTACTGCCCAACTTGCCCGAAGAGAGCGCATTTATTCCTTTCCCAACCCATTTCAGAGGTCGCTATATGGGCCAGATGTTTTTGCGAGGGGAGATCGTTTGCCATTTGCTGAAGAAGTGGAATACGTGATGCTTCCGGCGGTTCTTGAAGAAACAGCAAATTTGGTTTGGTCACAGGAATCACCGAGGTTTCGTGTGGTTGGGTCAAACGCTTGGTGGATTGTCTACAAACGTCTGTAGCCCTGCTATATTTTCGCAGGTCGTTAATTGAGCCCCGTGAGGTTCAAACGAAGGGATAACAGTGAGTGCTTTATCAACGTCGAGTGTTGCCGTCATGACTGGCCCCGATGTGCATCGTGCGTTAAGCCGAATAGCCCACGAGATTGTCGAGAAGAATCACGGTTCTGACGACCTCGTAATCGTTGGGCTACAACGCGGCGGTGTTTGGATTGCCGAGGCTCTCGCTGCGAAGATTTCTCAGATTGAACCCGAACTTGTAGTACCTCTTGGTGTCATTGATGTTTCGATGCATCGCGACGACATTGATCTTCGTCCAGCAAGCCAGGTTGCGATCAGTCACATACCTTGCGACATCACGGATACAACAGTTGTGCTTGTTGACGACGTGTTGTTCACGGGGAGGACCGTCCGGGCAGCCCTAGAGGGGTTGAATAGTTTTGGTCGACCGAAATGTGTGCAACTGGCCGTGCTGGTAGATCGCGGACATAGAGAACTTCCGATAAGACCAGATTTCGTTGGCAAGAACCTTCCAACCAAGAATTCTGACGAGGTGCTTGTTTCGGTCGATGGTGTGACCGTCACTGCCGGAGAAGGCAAATGAAACACATCCGAAGCATCTCCGAGATTGGGAAAGCTGGAGTCTTGGCAATTGTTGAGCGTGCGAAACAAATGTCGGAGATTAACTCGCGCCCCGTTCCCAAGGTTCCCGCTTTACGCGGCAAAACTGTGGTGAGTTTGTTCCTAGAGGATTCAACGCGCACTCGATTGAGCTTCGAAACCGCTGCAAAAAGACTTTCAGCGGAAACAATGAACTTTAGTGTTTCTACCTCAAGCGTTAACAAGGGAGAAAGCCTGCGTGACACGATTGAAACTATTTCGGACATGGGTGTCGATGCATTTGTAGTTCGTCACAAATCATCGGGTATTCCATGGCAGATCGAGCAGTGGACAGATGCGTCAATAATTAATGCGGGTGACGGTGCCCACCAGCATCCAACTCAAGCTCTAGTCGATTGTTTCACGGTTTCGGAAGCATTCGGTGTTGATTCGTTTGAAGGATTAACTATTTCAATCGTTGGCGATATTCGACATAGTCGGGTGGCTCGCAGCAATGTGGAAGCCTTTGCCATGCTTGGCGCCAAAGTGATCATCGTTGCGCCGAGCACACTTCTTCCGCCAGATGTAGGTCATTGGCCGGTCACTATCTCGAACGATATCGATGACGTAATTGGCACGACGGACATTTTGTACATGCTCCGACTGCAGAGCGAACGAATGGATCAAGGTCTCATCCCGAATCTTTCCGAGTATGGAAATCGTTTCGGCCTTACCGAAAAACGAGTGAGTCAGTTGCCGCTTAATGCTCGAATCATGCACCCCGGACCGATGAACCGCGGTGTTGAAATGCAAGTTGACCCATCTCATCTTTCGCAGTCGTTGATTCATCGCCAAGTTGCAAATGGTGTTTCTGTGCGCATGGCAGTTTTATTCACTGCACTCACACTGAATGATGATCGAGATCATGCAATACAAGGTCTTTCGAAGGAGGCTGCACAATGAGCGTTGTGTTCCGTGGTGGAAACATTGTGACGAATGAAGGCGTTGTTCATGCCGACCTGGTGGTGCAGGGCGGCCAAATTTCGGGAATTGGTTCTGGGCTCGCTGCCAAGGAAGTCGTTGACATTTCTGGATTAACTGTTTTCCCAGGTTTCGTAGATCTGCATGCGCACTTGCGAGAGCCAGGTAGGGAAGATACCGAAACGATTGAAACGGGCAGTCGCGCAGGAGCAAAGGGCGGCTACACGGCAGTTATTGCGATGCCGAACACCAATCCGGCACAGGACAATGTTCCAACAATTGAGTTTGTCCGGTTGCAAGGCCAACGAGCCGGACTGCTGGAGGTGATTCCAAGTGGATGCATCACCATGGGGAGAGAGGGCAAGGCGCTAGCGCCAATGGCGGAACTCGCAAAAGTAGGCGTCAAATTGTTTACCGACGACGGATCTGGTGTCCAAGATCCTCTATTGATGCGACGAGCAATGGAGTATTCCAAAGAGTTGAACGTGGTGTTGGGGCAGCACTGCGAAGTGTCATCTCTGACGCAGGGGGCAGTGATGCACGAATGCGGTTGCTCGTCCGATCTCGGGGTTCCGGGCTGGCCGTCGATTGCAGAGGAGCTCATGGTTCATCGGGACATCGAATTAGCGCGTCTCACCGGAGCGAGAATTCATTTCCTTCATCTCTCCACTGCAGGCAGCGTCGAATTAGTGCGGCAGGCGAAACTTGACGGTCTTCCAGTAACGGCAGAGGTGACGCCTCATCACTTATCGTTAACCGCTGAATTGCTCAGGGGGTTTGATGCAACATTCAAGGTCAATCCTCCATTGCGCACAATCTCCGACATTGATGCTCTTAAAGCCGGTGTGTTGGATGGAACCATTGACGCAATCGCCACAGACCATGCGCCGCACGCACGTCGCGATAAGGAATTGCCTCTCGATCAGGCTCCTCCAGGCATGCTTGGATTGGAGACAGCATTGGGTGTTACATGTGCGGCACTCGACCTCGATCCGTTGGCAATTGCACAGGTGATGTCGGTTGCACCAGCGAGGATTGCTGGAATTGTGGACAGGCAAGGTAACTTGCCGCGGGTGGGAGTTGCTGCAAATTTGTGTTTCGTCGATCTCAACGCAACTTGGATGATCAACCCGGAAACCATGGCGAGCAAGAGCACGAATACTCCCTTTGTGGGAAGGCAGTTGCGTGGCAAAGTGGTACACACAATGTTCAACGGAGATTTGGTCGTGCGTGATGGTGAGGCGCTGAAATGAAAGTTCGAGAGGGCGTGCTTGTCCTGTCTGACGGATCAATCTTCGAGGGCGAACTGATTGGCTCCGAGCGCGCATCTGTCTCCAGTGGTGAAGTGGTGTTTCACACGGCTATGACTGGATATCAAGAAGTGATTTCCGATCCGTCGTACGCCGGACAAATTGTCACATTCACCACACCACACATAGGCAACTACGGAACCGTTGCCGCGGATGATGAAAGCCGAGCAGTCTTCGCCCGTGGAGTAATTGTCCGGGAAATGGCGCGGCGTCGAAGCAACTGGCGAAGCACGGAAGACTTGGATGAATATCTGAAGCGTTTGAATGTCAGTGGCATAGCGGGAGTCGACACACGTCGGCTCACACGAATCCTTCGTGACACGGGCGCAATGAGCGGGGCATTCGGCAGCGCAGATGCCAAATCGTTGCTTGACGCGGCGCGAGCAGAGAGCGGCACGAGTGGTGTTGATTTGGTGTCTCAAGTAACGACCGCTCAGCCGTACGTAGTTGGTAGTGGTCATCACAAGGTTGTCGCAATTGATTATGGGATTAAAGCAACAATTCTTCGCTGCCTCAGCGAAATCGCAACAGTAACCGTCGTACCTGCGTCAACTTCGTTTGACGAGATTGTTTCGATGTCTCCGGATGGGGTTTTCCTTTCCAATGGTCCTGGCGATCCAGAGGCCGTAATTGGAGCACCTCAGGTGATCTCTGCGCTCGTCGGCAGTGGCACGCCTGTATTCGGCATCTGTTTAGGTCACCAATTGTTGACACTTGCCTTGGGCGGTAAAACCTTCAAGCTTCCGTTCGGTCATCACGGCGCAAATCATCCGGTTCGAAACCTTTCAACCGGCACCGTCGAGATCACCAGCCAAAATCACAACTTTTGCGTAGACCCTTTATCTCTTTCGGACATCGCACAAGTAACACACACCAATCTCAACGACAACACCAACGAAGGCATGCGAGTGATCGGAGCAAATGCCTTTAGCGTTCAATATCACCCAGAGGCTGGGCCAGGACCACACGACAGCAGATACCTTTTCGCAGAATTTAAATCAATGATGGAACAGCGATAATGCCTCGTCGTAATGATCTAAAAACGATCTTGATTATCGGTTCCGGCCCCATTGTCATTGGCCAGGCGTGTGAGTTCGACTATTCGGGAACTCAAGCTTGTCGCGTTTTGCGCGAGGAGGGATACCGAGTCATTTTGGCCAACTCGAACCCCGCCACCATCATGACTGATCCAGATTTTGCCGACCGAACGTACATCGAGCCACTCACTGTTGAAGTTTTGTCGGCGATCATCGACCGCGAAAAACCAGATGCAGTTCTGCCAACTCTCGGCGGGCAAACTGCGCTCAATCTCGCGATGGAGTTGTTCGCGAAAGGAAAAGTTGGCGTTCCCGGAACACCAGAATTGATTGGTGCGAATGCCGAGGCAATTGCCACGGCCGAGGATCGTGAAAAATTCAAGTTGGCCATGATCGAGATAGGCCTCAAAGTTCCTCGAAGCGGCGTAGCTCACAACATGCAAGAAGCAGAAAAAGTTTGTCTCGAGATCGGCCTTCCGATCATTATTCGGCCTGCCTACATTTTGGGCGGTCGGGGCACCGGCATCGCCCACACTCCAGAAGAATTCACACGGCTGGCAGCTAATGGAATCGCAGCTAGCCCTATCGGAGAAATTCTCATCGAAGAATCAATTGCAGGTTGGAAAGAATTCGAGCTGGAGGTAATGCGCGATAAGGCCGACAACTGCGTCATCATCTGCTCCATTGAGAACGTAGATCCAATGGGTGTGCACACCGGCGACTCGATAACCGTCGCACCTGCAATGACCCTTTCTGATGTCGAGTACCAAATGATGCGAGATGCCGCTTTCGCTTGCATCCGAAGAGTGGGCGTAGAAACTGGCGGGTCCAATGTTCAGTTCGCGGTCAACCCTAAAAACGGAGATCAAGTTGTAATTGAGATGAACCCGAGAGTTTCGAGGTCGTCCGCATTGGCGTCGAAGGCAACTGGCTTTCCAATTGCCAAGATTGCCGCAAAACTCGCGGTCGGTTACACGCTTGACGAAATCTCTAATGACATCACCAAGATGACACCTGCGAGTTTCGAGCCAACAATTGATTATGTCGTTACAAAGGTTCCCCGTTGGGCCTTCGAGAAGTTCCCCGGAACTTCCGGTGTGTTGGGAACGCAGATGCAAAGCGTTGGGGAGGCCATGTCGATCGGTCGAACCTTTCCCGAAAGTCTTCAGAAGGCACTTCGATCACTCGAGAACGGTCACATGGGGCTTAATTGTGATCCTTCAGAGACTGTTTTCCATGGTGTTTCAGACGACGCGATGTTGAAAATGATTTCGATTCCAACGCCGGAGCGGTTGTTCCAGGTAGGCGAGTGCCTCCATCGCGGAATTTCGGTCGAGTTGGTGTACGAATCATGCAAGATTGATTACTGGTTCCTCGATCAGATGATGAGCATTATTGAAGAGCGTTCCCATCTGTCCGCATTGACATCTGCAACGATGTCGGTTCGCGACTGGAGGCGTGCGAAGCGCCTTGGGTTCGCCGACGCCCAATTGGCGTACCTCTGGTCTACAACAGAAGACGAAGTTCGAGCCGCCCGTCTTAAGGCCGGAGTTATACCTACATACAAGGCGGTAGACACTTGCAGCGCAGAGTTTGCTGCCGAGACGCCTTATCACTACTCGACATATGAAGATGAGAATGAGGTTC
>CAINLH010000196.1 GCA_903850275.1 uncultured Acidimicrobium sp. | reverse complement strand
TCAGCGAGGTGTCACCACTTATCTACGGCGGTTGCACCACCCTCTTTGCAAACGGCGAAACAGTTGCGCCACTCACCCGAGTGCGGGCCTAGCCGTGTTCTCCGGGCGGTTGCTCATTGTTCTTGGTTCTTTATGTTGTGCAGGCGCATGCACGCTGGTCATTACTCCGTGGCTCCAGCGTGTATTTGTTCGGCACTGGGTGCGCAATCGTTTGGGTATTGCACATCCGGTGTCGAACCACCCCTCTGCAACACCAATGCAACGAGCGCTCAACAGCGTCACCGATTTTCTCGATGCCATTGCCCGAGACGTGCGCTCGGGTTATTCCATCACTGCGGCCTTCGTGCAATGTTCCGATCGTTTCCCCCACTTGCATGGTTGGACACTGCCAGTTGCCCAGCACTGCATTCGTGGCGCATCGCTGGCCAGCGCATTTGCCGAGTGCGACTCGCTCGACTGGTCGCCCGATATGCATCAGGCAGCTCGCGCGCTTTCTATTGCGAGCAATGGTGGCCCAGGCGTTGCACGCGTTGTCGAGCACGGCGCATCGGTGTTGCGCGAACAGCACGCATTGCGTGAAGACGCCGCCGCACAAACTTCACACATCCGGCTGTCGATGCAAGTGCTCACTTGGTTGCCCCTCGTCATGTGCGCGTGGCTAACCGCAAGCAACGACGGTGCGCGGCAATTTCTTGTTGGGTCAGCAGTCGGGTGGTGCTGCGTTGCCACGGGTGTTTCGCTCAACTTGGCCGGGCGTCGTTGGGCGCAACGGTTGGTGCACGTCTCGCTTGCATGAAAAAACCCTTGCCATTTGCGAGCGCCATGCCCCAGTTCATCGACACCGTCGTTGCACTGCTTACTGCGGGCCATTCGCCTCCTCACGCGCTGCAGGCAACCACAACATGGGCAACACCGCCGCTGAAAGCCGTGCTTCACTGTGCCCACCAGCAACTGGCTCGCGGTGTTCGATACGCCGATGTGCTCGAGCAGTTGCGCAGCACCATTGGGGCGCCTAGCTACGCAATGATCGACGCACTGCTTGCAAGCGATCGCGACGGCCTGCCACTTGCGCCAGTGCTTCACAGGCTTGCTGCCGAAGCGCACACGCAGCGCCGCAGGCAAAGCGAACAGGCGTTGCGTCAGTTGCCCATCAAGATGTTGTTCCCTTTGGTGTGTTGCACCCTGCCGTCGTTCATTTTGCTTGGCGTTGCGCCCATGCTTGCTGCATCGCTTGCCGCACTTGCACAACTTTCCAAATAATTTGCGCACATCCGCAACCCTCGCGCACACATCATCACTATGAAACTAATCAGACAATGCCTGTTGCAATTGTTTGGTCGTGCGTCGCACACCGAACCCGGCCAAGCCACCACCGAGTACGCACTTGTGTTGCTTGGCGCCGGCGTCATTGCCTTGCTCGTCGTGGCATGGGCAACCGAAGGCGGTGGCGCTGGCCGCATCGGCGAACTCTTCGACACCGTCATTGGCAACATCATCGGCCGCACCGACGCCGTTGGCTAAGCCATTCGAGCGCGGCCAATCCACAGTGGAGTTGGCGCTCGTCTTGCCATTCGTTGTTGCACTGCTCATCGCAATCGTTGCCGTGGGCCTGGTAGTGCGCGACCAACTTGCGGTTTGGCACGCCGCAGCGGCAGCCGCCCGCTCGGCATCCATTTACCCAGACGAACCAAACAAAGCGCAACTGGCCGCCGAAGAGGAAGTAACCATCAGGCCAATTGTCGTTGACGTATTGCGCGATGGCTACATGATCACTGCAACCG
>CAINLH010000195.1 GCA_903850275.1 uncultured Acidimicrobium sp. | reverse complement strand
TTGCAAGAATCGGTGCCGATTGCAACGCCACCAAGTATGGCCATGTTGCCTTTTCCAGCCAACGTCGCGTGGCCATCAACGTTGCAAGACCCATGCCAACAACGATGGTGATGGAAAGCCCGATCATTGCGATCTTCGCCGAGTCCCACAGCGACAGCAATATTGGTTTCAGGCCTCGCTGTTGACCTGCAGACCAAACGAGGAAACCTTCGCTGACCACACGATGAGGCGTTGGTAACAAGAAGCGTTTCTCCTGCGGCAAGATGACGAGCGAGAGCAAGTACCACACACCGATGAATAGTGCGAAGACAACGGCGGGGCCGGCAATATCGGTGAATCGAAAGTTTTCTTTTTCGGACTGCGTTGTGTCGTTGCGTTTCATGATTGATCACCGCGCAATGCATGAGAAACCCGGCCGCATAGTTCGGCAAATTCCGGTCGATAACGCAATTCATGATCTCTTGGGTATGCAAACGGGATGTCGAACGAAGCAGTGATCCGCCCTGGCCGTGGCGACAAAACCAATACGCGCGTTGACATGTACACAGCTTCGGCAATGGAGTGAGTAATGAATAGACCCGCAAAACCTTCGCGCTGAAAAAGCCCGAGCAATTCGTCGTTCAATCGTTCGCGGGTGATTTCATCAAGCGCGCCAAACGGCTCGTCGAACAGAAAAACGCGAGGCTTCATCACTAGTGACCGCGCCAGCGAAGCTCGCATACGCATGCCACCCGACAACTGGCGCGGGTATTTATCTGCAAAACCATCGAGGCCCACAAGGCTGATTGCCTCTTGCGCGCGTCGCTGGCACTCTGCTTTTGTTTCGCCATGCAACTCGGCAAGCAACTCGATATTCCGTTGCACTGAGCGCCATGGCAACAATGTCGCATCTTGGAACACGTAGCCAATGCTGTCTCTATCTACTGCACACGAACCCTGCGTCTGGGTTTCCAAGCCGGAAGCAATACGCAGCAGGGTTGATTTGCCACATCCGGAAGGGCCCACGACCGTCACAAACTCCCCCGGGGTTACCGACAACGAGACATTTTCGAGGGCTTGCGTACCGTCTGGAAACGTCATACCCACGTTGTCGAATTGCAGCGCTCCGATCACGATGGTCACGCTAGTTTGACCGCAGGCCCAATACTCATAGGAGTAGTCTGAGACGCGTGAAGTCTTCGCTGAGTGGCCTGATTGACGAATCTGTCACCATCATCAGGGAAGTTGCGGCCGAATTTGAGCGCCCAGTCTTGTTGTTTTCGGGCGGCAAGGATTCGGTCGTCATGTTGCACCTGGCAGTGCGCGCATTCGCCCCAGCGCGCATCCCCTTCCCGGTGATGCACATTGATACCGGGCACAACTTTTCTGAAGTCATCGAGTTTCGCGATCGCTGCGTTGCCGAACTGGGCGTGCAACTGATTGTTGGTTCGGTGCAGGCATCCATTGACGCAGGGCGCATTGCCGACGTCAGCGGCCCTCGCGCAAGCCGCAACCCACTGCAAACAGTGACACTTCTCGACTCCATTGCCGAACACAAATTTGATGCGGTTTTTGGCGGTGCCAGGCGCGACGAAGAACGCGCTCGAGCCAAAGAACGTGTCTATTCACATCGCGACTCGTTCGGCCAGTGGGACCCAAAGAATCAGCGCCCAGAACTATGGGGCATCTACAACGGCCGCCACAACAAGGGCGAACACTTCCGAGTATTCCCCATCTCGAACTGGACCGAACTCGACATCTGGACGTTTATTG
>CAINLH010000194.1 GCA_903850275.1 uncultured Acidimicrobium sp. | reverse complement strand
CGCCGGTCATTGCCGAAATCACTTTTGCAAGTTCGGTTTTGCCCACGCCGGCTTCGCCCTCAAGCAGCAGTGGTCGTTGCAATGACAGCGCTAGAAAAACTGCCGTGGCTAAGCCCTCGTCGGCCAAATAACTTTGTGCCCCAAGCGCATTGCGCACCTCGCTCACGGAAGTGAGCCCTGCAAATGTCATGCGCTCAGGCTAGGCGCGAAATGGTTAGGAATCGAAGCCCAAACCCATGCGGTCCATGGTGCGCAGCCAGAGGTTTCGGTTGCCTGTGCGGTCTTCGCGGTTGAGCGCCCAGCGCGTGGCCTGAATGCCAATAAATCGGAAAGGCTCGGGCGGGAAGGGAAGCGGCTTGCTCTGCACGAATTGTGTTTTGGTTGCTTGCGTCTTTCGCCCGTCTAACAAGTCGAGCATGACTTCGGCACCGAAGCGCGAACTTGCAACGCCAAGGCCGGTGTAACCAATGGCGTAACCAACGCGGTCGCGCATTGCGGTGCCCCAGAACACGCTGTACCTGCTGCAGGTATCGATTGCTCCGCCCCATGCATGCGAGAAGCGCACACCTTCAAGTTGCGGAAACGTTTCGAAGAAGTGTTGCGAAAGTTTTGCCCACGTTTCTGGGCGGGACTCGAGGTCGGTGCTCATTTTTCCGCCGAAGAAATACACGGCGTCGTAGCCACCCCACAGAATGCGGTTGTCTTCCGTCAGGCGGTAGTAGTGAAACTGATTTGAGATGTCGGACAAACCTTGGCGGTTGTGCCAACCAAGGCTTGCAAGTTGTGCGGGCGTCAGCGGCTCGGTGGTGAGGCAATAGTCGTATACAGGCGCGATGTAATTGCGCAGCCGTTTCAGCAGCGGCTTGAACGCATTAGTTGCAAGTGCAACACGCTTCGCCTTGATTTTTGCCAGGGGAGTGTCGACAACAACGCCGCTGCCCGAATAGTCGAGCCCTGTTGCGCGCGTGTCTTCATAAATTCGTACACCTAACGATTCTGCGGCGCGCTTCAAGCCCCACACCAAACGTGCTGGGTCGACCAATGCCGCGGTGTCTTTGCACCACATGCCGCCGGTGAAAATTGGTGAGTTCACTTCTTTGCGCACTGCTTGTTCATCCAACCATTCCACTTTGTGGCCTAATTCGACAAGTTGGTCGTAGTCCTCGCGCAGTTCGTCCAAATAGTTGGTGCTGTGGCGCGTGCTGGCAATTTCAATTACTCCGTTGCGCTCGAAGTCGCAATCGATGTTGTAACGCCTGATCGCTGCTTCAATCTGGTTGAGGTTTTCAAGCCCTAAGTCTTCGAGTAAGCCAACTTCTTTGGGGAAGCGTTGCTGAGCGTTGGCAATTCCGTGAGTGAGGCTGGAGTCCATAAAGCCGCCGTTGCGGCCGCTTGCCGCCGAGCCCACCTCGTGGGCATCAATCAGCACGACATCGCGTTCGGGGTTGCGCTCCTTGGCCAAAATTGCCGTCCAGAGGCCGGTGTATCCACCACCGATGATGCAGAGATCGCACGTATCGTCGTGCACCAGCATGGGGTTTGAATCTGGCTCGTCAACGTCGTCCAGCCAATACGCATAGGGTTCGGCGTCCGCGATTGCGTCCAGAAAACGCTCGTCTTGTTGATACCCACTCATGGGTTTCCCACCACCTAACTCGCACCACCGTAGCACTTGGGCAGTAGCGTTTTCCCGATGGATCTTGGTATTTCGGGCCGCACCGCTGCCGTTGCTGCGGGTTCCGCAGGGCTTGGCTTTGCAAGCGCGCAGGCACTTGCAAACGAAGGTGTACGCGTAGTTATTTGTAGTCGCGATAAACAGCGCGTACTCGACGCCGCTGCGCAAATTGGCCACGGTTGCGTTGGCATCGTCGCCGATGTTTCCACGGTTGCAGGTGCGCAAGAGTTTGTGCGTCAAGCAACAGAAATTCTTGGGCAGATCGACATCTTGGTTGCCAATGGCGGCGGCCCGCCACCAGGCAACTTCACCAGCACCGACGTTGAGGCATACATTTCGGCAAACGAGCGCAGCATGTTGGCAACCATTGCTATGACAAAGCTGGTTGTTCCAGAAATGCAAGCCCGCAAGTGGGGGCGTGTCGTGGCAATCACTTCCACGTCGGTTCGACAGCCAATTGCAAACCTCATTTTGTCCAACACCGCTCGCGCGGGGCTCACCGCATTTTTGAAAACCGTTGCAACAGAAGTTGCGGCAGACGGAGTCACGATAAATTCGGTGCAGCCTGGTTCGCACGCCACAGACCGCATTAAGCAGATCTATGGCGAGTCGCTCGAAGGTGCATCTGCCGGCATTCCGGCAGGCGCGCTTGGCAGCCCAGCTGACTTCGGCAATGTGGTTGCCTTTATGTGTAGTGAGCAAGCCAAGTTCGTCACCGGCACTCACTTGCCAGTAGATGGTGGCGCTTACGGAGGTTTGCTCTAATGCTGCAACATGTTGTCGCTCTTCACTGGAACGATCAGACGCCACCAAATTATGGCGACGTGGTGACACCAGTGTTGCAAGAAATGGTGAAACACATTCCGTCAATTCGCAGTTATCGATGTGGGCCCGACTTGGGTGTAAGCGTGGCTACCAATGCCGACTACCTAATCGTTGCCGAATTTGACGATGTTGCCGGCTGGCGCGAATACGACGAGAACGCTCTGCACAACGAGATTCGGGCAAAGTACTTTGCCCCATACGTTGGTTCGCGCTCTGCAGCGCAAATTACGTTCTAAACGCTTACTTTCCTGCGTTCCCATTTGGTGGCGGCCCAGCAGGAAAACCACACTGCCAACCAACCGGCAATGATGTCGGCCACGTAGTGCTCACCGAAATACACAAGGCAAATTGCCATTGCAATGGGAAGCACTAGCGCCACGCTTCGTAGCCACCAGTTGAGGGCAGGGAAAAAGAACACCACCACCAACAATGCGCACGCGGCATGGAGCGACGGCATCGCGGCATACGGGTTGGTGATAGCCGTGCCTCTGTCGAACAACTTTGAAACGGCGTGAATACCCATTCGGCTCCATGCGCGCGCGGTGATGCGAGAAATGGGTTCTAGGTAGCCCTCTTTGGCAGCAAGCCAAGGTGGAGCAACTGGAAACGCGGCAAACATAAGGCACGACGTTAAAAACAAAATGCTCAATCGGCGGATGTATCGAACCCACAGCTCGCGGCTTATCCACCACAACACCACGGCCACACCCACGGGAAAGATGAAGTGCGACATGTATGTGAGCGCCAGGGGATATTCGTACCAGCTCAGAGTCCGCTCAATGTTCAATCGTTGCTGCATCCAAATGTTTGGGTCGGTACCAAAAAAGAGCAGCCGGTCTACATCGCGTACAAACGTGTACGAGATTGGTCTGCCAAGTTGATCGGAGAGCCCTCGG
>CAINLH010000193.1 GCA_903850275.1 uncultured Acidimicrobium sp. | reverse complement strand
GGCCAAAGCTGGTCGTCCTGTTCGGTGGGTTGAAACACGCAGCGAGTCGATGGTTGCGCTTGGCCACGGCCGCGCGCAAATTCAGTACATCAGCATCGGTGGTTCGCGAGATGGAAAAGTAAGCGCCTACCAACTAAAAGTGCTGCAGGATTCTGGCGCCTGGGTAGACGTTGGCGCAATTCTCGCCCCGTTTATGACAAGGCCGATGGCTTCTGGTGTGTACGACATCCCAAAGATTGAGGTTCGTACCATTTCGGTCGTCACGAATACCACTCCAACCGTGCCGTACCGCGGTGCCGGGCGGCCGGAAGCAACGGCAGCCATCGAGCGAGCAATGGATTTGTTTGCATTAGAGATTGGCAAAGACGCGGCCGAAGTACGACGCATCAACCTCATTGGCAAATTCATGGAGCCGCACACCACCGCCATTGGTCAAACATACGACGTTGGCGATTACGAAGTTTCGCTGGACAAAGCACTACAGGTTGCCAACTACAAACAATTGCGCACCGAACAGGCTGCTCGCCGTGCAAGCGGCAGCAACAAACAACTTGGCATAGGTGTGAGCGTGTACGTAGAAATTACGGGTGGCACTACGCCAGGTGAAGTTGCAAAGATTGAAATAACTCCGGAGGGACGCGCAGTTGTGTACACCGGCACTTCCCCGCACGGCCAAGGTCATGTCACCTCGTGGTCGATGATCGCGTCCGAACAAACGGGTATCGACATGAACGACATCGATGTTGTCTGGGGCGATACCGATTTGGTTCCTGTTGGCGGCGGCACCATGGGTTCGCGCTCGCTACAACAAGGCGGTGCTGCCGTGCATGTTGCCGCAATCGAATTAGTCGAGCAGGCTCGCAAGCATGCTGCACGTCTACTCGAAGCAAACGAAGCCGACGTGGTGTTCGACAAAGACAACACAGCGTTCCACGTTGCGGGAACCCCAGCAGTTGCAAAAACGTGGGCCGATCTATCTACTGCTTTGTTGGGCGACGGCGGGCTCGTGCAGGAAACAACTTTTTCTGCAGGCGGCCCAACATTTCCGTTCGGCGCTCACGTTTCTGTTGTCGAAGTAGATATTGAAACAGGCCGAGTGCAACTTATTCGACACGTTGCATGCGACGATGCTGGCGTTGTACTTAACCCACTCATTTTGGACGGACAGATTCACGGCGGCGTTGCCCAAGGTGCCGCACAAGCACTGTTGGAAGAAGTTGCCTACGACCAAGACGGCAACCCAATCACTTCCAACTTTGCCGACTACGGGTTTATCTCTGCCGCCGAATTGCCAAGCTTTGAAGTGGTGCACATGGAAACCCCAACGCCTCGCAACCCACTTGGCGCAAAAGGAATTGGCGAATCGGGCACTATCGGATCGACCCCCGCAGTGCAATCTGCAGTAGTCGACGCGGTTTCACACCTCGGTGTGCGTCACATCGACATGCCAGCAACGGCAGAGCGTGTGTGGCAAGCGATTAACGCCGCGCGCAAGTAGCCAACGCACACTCCCAACTGCTGAATAGCAACGCTGCAGTTCTAAGGTTGGGTCATGACCACATCACCATCTGCCCCATTTTCAGGCGCGCCAATCGTTGCCGAAAACCTCGTGCGTCACTTTGGTGATGTCAAGGCTGTAAATGGCATCAACCTCACCGTTAACGCCGGAGAGATCTTTGGGTTTCTCGGGCCAAACGGTGCAGGCAAGAGCACGGCGGTTCGCATGCTGACAACATTGCTTCGTCCCACTTCGGGCCGAGCAATGGTCGCTGGCTTCGATGTGGCAAAAAACCCCGACGACGTTCGCCGCCGAATTGGTGTTGCGCTGCAGGATGCGGCAATCGATCCGCTGATGACCGGAACCGAACTTTTGCGACTGCAGGCGGTGTTGTACGGAATTCCCGCCAACAAGATGAAGGCTCGCGCAAACGACTTGCTCGAGCGAGTTGGCCTCACCGCAGCAGCCGACCGTCGCGTTGGCACATACTCCGGTGGCATGCGCAGGCGTCTAGACCTGGCCCTTGCACTCATCCACCAACCAACCGTGTTGTTTCTTGATGAACCAACAACAGGTCTCGACCCAATGAGTCGAATTTCGCTGTGGGAAGAAGTGCGTCGACTGAACAAAGAAGGCACCACCGTGATGTTGACCACCCAGTACTTGGAAGAAGCAGACCAACTTGCCGATCGCATTGCAATTATCGATCAGGGCAACATCGTGCGCGAAGGAAAGCCGCAAGAATTGAAAGCAAGCGTTGGCTTCCCCACCCTGCTTGTCACCGTCCCCAACGACCAACTAGACCGTGCCAAGGCAGTGCTCGCAGCATTTGGCGACATGCGCCCAACAGCAGAGGGAACACTTGGCGTTGGCTTGCGCGGCGGGGCCGAAGCAGTGACCGACGTGGTTCGCAAGATGGACGAGGCCTCACTTCGAGTGCAGCACCTCGAACTTAACGAGCCAAGCCTTGACGACGTGTTCGCCGATGCAACTGGCCATCGCCTCGAGGGCGCCAAAGCATGAGTGTCCTCGCAATGAGCGACCACACGGAAGTTACGCCGCACAGTTTTGGCCTAGCGGTTCGACAAACGGTAGCGATGGCCAAGCGTTCGACGCTTGAGATTTTTCGCCAGCCTGCTCTTGTTGCACCAAGCATGATCTTCCCGATCTTCTTTGCGGCACTTGGCGCGTCGTCATTCGGCAAAACCACAAACCTTCCTGGGTTCCCAAAGGTTGATTCGTTCTTGCAGTTCTCCATTGCGGCAACGGTTGTGCAAGGTGTGTTGTTTGGGTCCGTCACGGGCGCAGCCGCACTAGCCACCGACATTCAGAACGGTTTCTTCGATCGGTTGTTGCTGTCACCCACCACGCGAACAGGAATTCTGATTGGGCGTCTTGCGGGTAGCGCAATTTTTGGTGCACTACAAGCTGCATTCTTCATTGCGGTGCTGTGGCCATTCGGCGGAAAAGTCGAATCTGGTTTGATCGGCATAGCAATCATGGTTGTGAGTGGCGGAATTGTTGCGCTTGCCATTGGTGCACTGATGTCGTCGGTCGCCATCCGCACTGGCTCTGCCGAAGCCGTGCAAGGTGCGTTTCCCCTTCTTTTCGTATTGCTCTTTTTCTCGAGCGCATTTTTTCCACGCGAAACAATGACCGGCGCATATCGCAAGATCGCCGACTTCAACCCCATCTCGCACTTGGTTGAGGGCATGCGCGAACTGGTCCTCAGCGGCTACACCACATCGGCGCTGATGAAGGCAATACTCATCCCAACCGCTGTATGTATTGCCGCAATATTGTTTGCGCAAACCGAACTTCGTCGCAGATTGGCAGCCAAATGAATCAAACTATTCGTAGCTCTCGCGCAATGATGCTTCGCGGTCTGTTAACCATCCGCAGGCTGCCATCCGCATTCTTTCCAAGCCTTGCCATGCCTGTATTCACCATGATTGCGTTTGCGGGAACGTACTTTGCAATCACAAAGATTCCTGGATTCCCCACCGATCGTTCGGTCAACTGGTTCATGCCGCTGGGCATTTGTTTCGGCTCGGCCTTTAGCGGTATCGGAATGGGCTTCTCGACGATCCGCGATATTGAAACCGGCTTCTACGATCGCTTGCGTATGTCGCCAACGTCGCGACTCTCGCTGATTACAGGGCCACTTTTCACCGCATGGATCCGTTCACTCATGCTCTGCACGTTCGTCATTCCATTTGGAATCGCGCTTGGTGCGCGCTTCACGGGCGGGCTGCTTGGGCTCCTGGCACTCGTGGCTGCATCGCTTGGTATTTCCACCATCTCTCTTGGTTGGGGTCTTGGCCTTGCATATCGATTTCGCGACATGCGCGGCGCCGCCGTCATGCAGTTAACGATGTTTATCGTGCTCTATCTCTCCACTGCGCAAATGCCGATGCCTCTGCTACAGGGCTGGTTGCATGCGGTTGCCCGAGTAAACCCAGTGACCAACATCTTGCGCCTTGCCCGCGAAGGGCTCGTCAACACAACGTCGCCTGATTACCTC
>CAINLH010000192.1 GCA_903850275.1 uncultured Acidimicrobium sp. | reverse complement strand
CTTATCGGGCATGCCCGCGCCCGCGAGTGCAGTCTTGCGACGCACTGCGTTGCGAGCATTTTTTGCAGCGATGCGAGCTTGTGCCGCAGCAACTGCTTTTTTAACGATGCGGTTTGCCTCGGTGGGGTTTTCCTGCAGCCACTCTTCAAGTTTTGAGTTGGTTTCTTTTTGCACGAACGAACGGATGGAGACGTTGCCGAGTTTGGCTTTGGTTTGCCCTTCGAACTGTGGTTCGCGCAACTTCACAGCAATGATTGCCGTGATGCCTTCGCGGATGTCTTCGCCGAGCAAGTTTTCATCTTTTTCTTTGAGGGCGCCAGATGCTCGTGCGTATTTATTGAGCACTGATGTGAGTGCGGTTTTGAAACCCTCAACGTGCATGCCGCCTTCGACCGTGGAAATTCCGTTGGCATAACCATAAATACCCTCGTAATAACCCGTATTCCATTGCAGGGCTACGTCGACGGTTTGGTCGGCTTCGCTGGCCTCGTAGTGCGCCACCTTGGTAAACAGGGCTTCGCGCGAGGCGTTGAGGTGCTTAACGAAGTCGACGATTCCGCCTTTGTATTGGTACGTGATTTTTTGTTTCTTGTCGGCGCGCTCGTCGGCGAAAACAATTTCTAGATCACGGTTAAGGAACGCAATGGTTTGCAAACGCTCGGTGACGGTGCGCGCAACGAACTCGACGCCTTCCGCAGCAAAAATAGTTGGGTCTGGAGAAAACGAAATGGTGGTGCCAGTGTTTGTTTTGTTTGGAGACGGACCGACCTTGGCAATCTTGCCTTTTGGTTTTCCACCATCAACAAACTCTTGTCGGTAGCGAACACCGTCGCGATCAACTTCTGCAACAAGACGTTTCGATAACGCGTTGACAACGCTGACGCCCACGCCGTGCAAACCACCGGACACCTTGTAGCCGTCGCCGCCAAATTTTCCGCCGGCGTGCAACACGGTGAGCACCACTTCGAGTGCGCTCTTACCTTTGTGTGGGCCGCTTGGGTATGGGTCGATTGGAATGCCGCGGCCGTTGTCGGTAACCGAGCAGGAGCCGTCTTCATGCAACGTGACGACCACCTTGGTGCAGTAGCCGGCCATTGCCTCGTCTACTGCGTTGTCGACCACTTCCCAGATGAGGTGATGCAAACCAGCAAGACCGGTGGAACCGATGTACATGCCCGGGCGTTTGCGAACCGGGTCGAGACCTTCAAGAACTTGGATGTCTTTCGCGCCATAAGTGGCGGAGCCGGTTGTTGCCGACTTTGTGGATTTGCTGGTGGCCATCAGTTACTCGCTACTTGTGAGGACGGAAAAAATGAGGAATTGAGAGGCATAAACAACACGCTGAAGTCTACCAATTACTTCGTGCGCGTATTGCGTTTTACACGCACGTCAATGCCGACGATGGTGCTTGCTGTAGCGGATGAAAGTGACGCGAGTAGCTGTGGTTCGAGAAACCTCATTTGCGTAGCCCATGACGCTTCGTCTACTTCGACATGCAATCGCTGGTTTTCAATTTTTATTGGTGTGACGTGCGCGGCAACATGCTCGCCAACCAAAATCGCCCAGTCGCCAAAAACACTGTTAATGGTGTCTGCCGATTCGGAACCCAGTCGACCAAGCAGCAAGTTGAGTTGCTCGCCGAGAGTGCCCATGTTTTCAAACGAGGGGATTTCGTCGTCGGGTGAATTCGGAAGATTGGTCATGGTTATAGAGATGTGTACTCGGCGCCGGTGTCGGGGACGATGGCGCCCGCGGCAATGTGGACTATACGGTCTGGGTGTGCCGCGGCCGGCAACAGCCCTGCGGTTGTAATCAACACCTGCCCGACAGGGAAATGGCGCAACAGCGCGGCGCTGCGCTGTGGGTCCAACTCCGACAGCACGTCGTCGAGGATGAGCACGGGGCTACTGCCGGCGGCTTCGGTGACGAGGCGGTGCACCGCCAAACGCATGGCGAGCGCTAGTGTTCGTTGTTCCCCTTGTGATGCGTGCGAGCGGGCGGCCAAACCGTTGATCAATAGATCGACGTCGTCGCGGTGTGGGCCAACGGTGCTTGAACCGCGACGGATGTCGTCGTTGCGATGGCTTGCAAGTTCGGAGGCAAGGCCACTGCGTCGCCACTTTGGCTCGTAGATCATGGCGATCGGGGTTTCTTTTTCCGCCAGCTCTTCATACGCGCGCGACACTTCGGGAGAAATGGTTGCAACGAGGCGCGCACGATGTTCGCCTAGTTCGGTGCCGAGTGCCGCGAACTTTTCGTCCCAAACATCGAGCGTGGTGGCAATGTCGGCAGTGAGACGGCCGTTTGATTGCTTCAACAGTGCGTTTCGTTGTTTGAGCACCCGTTCAAACTCGGTGAGGAGCGCGTCGATGGTTGGGGTAATGGCAACAAGCGCGTCGTCCAAGAATTGGCGGCGTACACCCGGCGAGTCTTTGACCAGGTCGAGATCCTCCGGAGAAAACACCGTGGTGCGCATCACCCCCAACAAGTCCTTTGTTCGAGCGAGTTTTTGGCGGTTTACCTGCACCTTGTTGCGCCCCACCCTTGCCAGCTCGGCCTCGATCAGCACTTCTCGCCCATCGTCGTGAACAACAGTTGCCCGAATGATGGCCGAGTTAGAGCCTGTGCGGATCATTGCTTCGTTGGGTACACCTCGAAAACTTTTTAATGTTGCTAAAAACGACAACGCTTCGGTGAGGTTTGTTTTGCCTTGGCCGTTGTTTCCAACAATTGCGGTGACGCCAGTGGAGAGAGAAATGGTTGCGTTGGCGTAGTTACGAAAATTAGTGAGTTCTAGGTGTTGAATAATCACGCTTGCGCCACAACAAACAAATTATGTGGTGAGGCGTTGCGGCATTACCAAGTACAGATACTCGTCGGCCCCAACACCACGAAGGACTGCAGGCTTGATTGGGTCTGTGGTTTCGATGGTGATCTCGTCGCCACTCACCGCTTCGATGCCTGCGGCCAAATACTCCGGATTGAAACCAACAGTTACTTCTGACCCAACAAGTGTTGCGTCAAGTTCCTCCACAGTGTTACCCACATCCTGTGTAAGCACGACCAGTCGCAACGAGGTTGCGGTCATCTCTAAACGAACAGGAGTTGTTTCGCGCGCCAAGATGCGACAACGACGAATTGCTTCGAGCAACGGTTCGCGTGCTGTTGTCAATTTGTTTGGGTAGCTCGGCTGAATGAGCTGGCGATAATTAGGAAACTCGACTGCAAGCAGGCTGGTGGACAACGATGCATTGCCCACGCGGAATGTTGCGCGGTTTTCTTCCAGACACAATGTGACGTCGCCACCAGCGCCAAGCAAACGGTTTAGTTCGCCAAGCGCGCGGCCCGGAACAACCACTTTTTGCCCATGCCCGAGCACGGTTGTGCCAGGTAGATCGCGAACAGCCAAGCGGTACGAGTCGGTTGCTACAAGGCGCAAACCTTCTGGTT
>CAINLH010000191.1 GCA_903850275.1 uncultured Acidimicrobium sp. | reverse complement strand
TGCTTCAAGCAGACCACGGGTCATCATCTTGGGCAGCGGCCCAAACCGCATTGGCCAGGGAATCGAGTTTGATTATTGCTGCGTGCATGCAAGTTTTGCCCTGCGCGAGGCTGGATACGAGACCGTGATGGTCAACTGCAATCCCGAGACCGTCTCGACGGACTATGACACATCTGATCGCCTCTACTTCGAGCCGCTCACTCGCGAAGATGTGATGAACGTAATCGAAGCAGAAAGTCTTGCTTCACAGATTCCGCCACGCGTCATTGTCAGTCTTGGCGGACAAACACCTTTGAAGCTGGCCAATCTGATCCCCTCCGAGCTGATTGCAGGGACTCATCCCTCATCAATTGATTTAGCCGAAGACCGAGAAAAGTGGAGCGCATTGTGCACTTCGTTGGGCATTGCCCAGCCGCCAGGGGGCACTGCTTTGACTTACGAAGAGGCGCTCGTTATCGCCAAGCAGGTTGGCTACCCAGTGTTGGTTCGTCCAAGTTATGTACTTGGCGGTCGCGCAATGCAAATTGTTCATGATGATGCCCATTTGCAGCGAGCGATGCAAGAAATCGCGGCAGCTGGAAGCCTGGGACGAGAGGGCGGCTTGTCATTCGAGCGTCCAGTGCTGATTGATAGGTTCCTCGACGACGCAACCGAGATCGATGTCGATGCGATACGAGATTCAGTTGGCGAGGTGCTCATAGGTGGAGTGATGGAGCACGTTGAAGAAGCCGGGGTTCACTCGGGCGACTCGGCCTGCGCGATTCCACCTCCGACTCTCGAACCATGGGTGATCGAAGCGGTCGAGTCGTACACACGAGTGATTGCACAAGCTCTCGGGGTCGTTGGTCTCATCAATGTGCAGTTTGCCGTTGCTGGCAATGCGGTGTACGTGATTGAAGCCAATCCACGCGCAAGTCGCACAGTTCCGTTCGTTGCCAAGGCAACTGGTGTCTCGTTGGCAAAGGTTGCAAGTCGGGTGATGCTCGGCGCAAGCCTGAGCGATCTCCGCACCGAAGGCGTGTTGCGCGCGCCCGTAAATAACGGCCACGTTTCGGTGAAGGAAGCAGTTCTGCCATTTAACCGCTTCCCGGAGGTTGACACAGCGCTCGGCCCTGAAATGCGAAGTACCGGTGAAGTGATGGGCATCGATTCGACATTTGGTCGGGCTTTCATCAAAGCCGAAACAGCGGCCGGCACACGCTTGCCAGTAACTGGAATGGTTTTTCTGTCGCTGAACGACAAGGACAAGCCAAGCGGTTTGGTCGTAGCCAAACGATTGCGCCAGTTAAACCTCGGAATTGTTGCGACTTCGGGAACCGCTCAATATCTAGAACGTTTTGGATATCCGGTAGACCGCGTCGTCGGAAAGGTTTCCGAACAAAACAACCCATCGGCGATTCGTGATGATGCCGTTGATCTCATTTCGCGTGGAGAGATTGCATTCGTGATCAATACGCCGAGGGGACGTGGTGCGCACTCAGATGGTGAAGCAATTCGAAAGGCCGCCAACATTTGGCACGTTTCGTCGGTCACCACGATTAATGCTGCCTTGGCTGCGGTTCAAGGTTTGGCCGAGCAGCAGGAGCATCCTTTAGAAGTTCGGTCACTTCAGGAGTATCACCAACGGTGAAAAGGCAAACACAATTCGATCACTCGGTTCGAGTAGACGATGTGATGTTCAAGTCGCCGATTTTGTTGGCATCAGGAACTGCTGGGCATGCCGACGAGCTAGATCCATATGTTCCCCTGCGAGAGATCGGGGCAATCGTCGTCAAATCGATGTCGTCCTTCGAGTGGGCCGGCAACAAGGCGCCTCGTCTTCGTCCTACAAACGCGGGCATGTTGAATGCAGTTGGACTGCAGGGGATGGGAGTCGCGCATTGGATAGAGCATGACTTGCCACGTTTGAAAAAAGTAGGAGCAACGATTGTCGCAAGTATTTGGGGATTTAGCATCGACGATTACCAATCGGCTGCGACGCTTTTGTCGGAAGTTTCAGCAGATCTCGCAGCCGTTGAGATCAATCTGTCGTGCCCAAATATTGGCTCAAGCAGCAATTCTGCAAATTCCCGTCATGGAATATTCGCGCACGATGAAAACCTTTCTGCCGAGATAGTCAGAGCATGTGCGGTGTCCAAAACTCCACTGTGGGCGAAACTCAGCCCCAACACCGACCGAGTGGTCGATGTTGCTTCGGCGGTCGAGGAGGCAGGTTGTAAGGCCGTGACATTGATCAACACTGCATTGGGTTTGGCCATAGACGTTGAATCAGGCTTGCCAGGGCTTGGTAACGGGGGCGGTGGGCTTTCAGGAAATGGCATTCATCCGATCGCGGTGCGGACGATCTTTGATGTCCGTACGCGATTGCCACGATTGCCGATCATCGGAGTGGGTGGAATTTCCCGGGGTGAAGATGCGGTTGAAATGATGATGGCTGGTGCATCATGTGTCCAAGTTGGCACCGCCACGTTTGCAGATCCGCGCGCAGCGCTGCGTATCGATCGTGAAATGCGTCAATGGGCAAGCAGGCATGGTGTCAATAATTGGTCGGAAGTTGTTAACGCCGCTCACAAAGGCGGACTGGCAACGAAACAACGATAAACTTAGGCAATGTCGACGCCTTCACTCACCGAATTGCGAGATGATATTGCGCGGCTGTGTGACGATGTTTCTTCGGGTCGCGTAGCGATACAGGCAGTGTTTGACGCGGTTGACGATGAATCTGCGCCCCTCTGCAACAACTACGTATACGTAGTGAAGCTCATCGAACGCCTCCCCAATGTTGGCAAAGTTAAGGCGCGCAGAATTCTTTCAGACATGGCACTAACTGAACGCTCGCACCTCAGCGATCTCACTCCAGAGCAGCGTTCTCTGATTATTGAACAAGTGACTCAATCATGAGTTCGCTGATCATCGTTGTCTCAGGGCCTGGTGGAGTTGGCAAGAGCACCATTGTTGAGGCTCTTGTTCAACGCGATGATCGTTTGTGGCTGAGCCGATCTTGGACGACTCGCGAGCGAAGGCCGGGCGAGGCAGAAGATGCCTACGTCTTTGTTACCCGTGAGCAGTTCCAGCAACGAATTGCAGACAACGGTTTTCTCGAGTGGACAGAGTTCATCGGCAATATGTATGGCACCCCGAACCCAGAGGCACCAGCCGGCCGGGACATCGTTCTTGAAATAGAAGTTGATGGTGCTAGTCAAGTGAAGAAAATGCATCCCGACGCAATGCTGTTGTTCGTACTGCCCCCAACTCGCGAAGAGCAGCGAGCCCGTTTGCAGGGCAGGGGAGACGTGGAACAAAAAGTGGAGCAGCGGTTGCGAAAGGCCGAAGATGAGGAGCCCATCGGAAAGGCCCTCGCAGATTTCGTGTTGATCAACGACGACTTGAACGCGACGATTGATGAGATGCTCGAATTGATCAACGCGGCTCGGGCCAAACGCGCCTAAATCTCTCGTTTCTGCGCCCAAATCTCGCGCTAGAGTGGTGTGCCTTGGAGTTCGCCTCCACCAATTTTGAAGTGAAAGGAACCCCACGTGGCCACTGAAGACACCATGATGAACCCACCGCTCGAGAGCCTGATGAAGCGCACCTTGTCAAAGTTCAGCCTCGTTACTCTGTCCGCTCGTCGAGCACGTGAAATCAACTCGTACTTCAACCAGCTGGGCGAAGGCCTTGGAACCATGGTTCCACCACAGGTCAGCTCAACCTCGCGCAAGCCGCTTTCGATCAGTTTCGAAGAAATCGCCGCCGACAAAATTCTGAGCGTGCCAATGAGGGCCTACGAAGAGCCAGAAGCCGACGCGGACGCTGCCCTCCTTGAGGTTGCTGCCGATGCAGTGGTGGAATCATTTGAAGCCACCGATTTGCCAACCGGCGAGGTCGTTGCCGACGCCGAGTAACACTTTCTACTAGTGTCTGATCGTCGTATCAGCACTAGAGGAGTACTCGTGAGAAACTTTACCTTCACTTCGGAGAGCGTTACCGAAGGACACCCCGACAAGATGGCCGACCAGGTTTCGGATGCCGTCCTGGACGCAATTTTGGCGGAAGACCCACAAGGTCGAGTCGCCTGCGAAACCCTTCTCACTACCGGTTTGTGTGTTGTAGCTGGCGAGATCACCACTTCTGCATATGTCGACATTCCAAAGTTGGCTCGCGAAGTAATCAAAGACATTGGTTACGACAACGCGCTGTACGGTTTCGATGGCAATACCTGTGGCGTCATCGTTTCCATCGATGAACAGAGCTCGCACATTGCGCAAGGCGTAGACAAGAGCGAAGAAGTTCGCGCGGGCAAGAGCGGCGAAGACAAACTCAATAGCCAAGGCGCCGGCGACCAGGGAATGATGTTTGGTTACGCGTGTGACGAGACAGCCGAATTGATGCCATTGCCGATTTGGCTCGCACACCGCATGGCCGAAAAACTTGCCGAAGTTCGTAAATCGGGTGCGGTTCCATACTTGCGTCCAGACGGAAAAACTCAGGTGACGTTCGAATACGAAAATGGGAAACCAGTTCGACTTTCCACTGTTCTCATCTCTACGCAACACGCCGATGGACAGCCTCGAGACACAGTGATTCGCCCGGATTTGATCGAGCAAGTTATTCGTCCGGTCATCCCAGCGCAGTTTGCAAATGACAATTACGCAGTTCACGTCAACCCGACGGGTGATTTCGTCAAGGGCGGACCACATGCCGACACCGGCCTAACCGGTCGCAAGATCATTGTCGATACTTACGGTGGTATGGGCCGACATGGCGGCGGCGCGTTCAGCGGCAAAGATCCATCCAAGGTAGACCGCTCCGCTGCTTATGCGGCTAGGTGGGTTGCCAAGCATGTGGTCGCATCAGGTGCAGCATCTCGATGCGAGGTTCAAGTTGCTTACGCAATCGGTATGGCTCAACCAATCAGCATTTTGGTCGAAACGTTTGGAACGAACACGGTCGATGAAATCGAAATCGAGCAGGCCGTTCGATCGGTGTTCGACTTGCGTCCCGCAGCCATCGTGCGCGACCTCGACTTGAAGCGTCCGATCTACCGTAAAACGGCCGCTTATGGCCACTTCGGTCGTGAGCACGCAGAATTTACGTGGGAGACATTGTCTCGCCTCAAGGAATTTAAGGCCGCAGTCAAACTCTGACAACTATTGCGCGTGTCGTCCCCGATGTCACCGGCATCGACAAACTGTTCGACTATGTCGTACCCGAGAGCATGGTCGGCGTGTTGGCAGTTGGCGATCGCGTACGCATAGTCCTTCACGGTCGCTCAGTCTCTGCGTGGGTTGCGTCCACCGGTCAGTCAGAGGACGATTTCTCTGACATCGATGTCTCGCGCCTGTTATCAATTGTCAAGATTCAAGGCCGTGGTCCTGATGCGGATCTCGTTCAACTATTTGCGGATGTCCGACGCCGTTGGCAAGGTCGTATTCGGTCTCTGTTCGTGAGCGCCACTCCTGCAAATCTGGTTCAGACGTTTCCCACCACTCGAAATGCGAAAGACCGATCGGTATTCGAATCCGGAGCGGATCTCTCGGTGGCAGCTTGCGTGAAATCTGGTCTCAATGCGCTCGTCAGACGTGGGCCAACTATTTCTCCACTCGCAACGGTTCTCGGCGCCGCAACGAACGGTCCGACGCTTGTCGTCATTCCAACAATTACGCGCGCAAGGTTGTTGGCGTCAGCGCTCAAGCGTCAGGGTCTGTCCGTAGCTCTTCTCCCGGATGATTGGGCAAATGCTGCAGGGGGAGTCGATGTAGCCATCGGAGCAAGGAGTGCAGTTTTCGCAAGGGTGCCCAACCTGCGCGCGATTGTTGTCATCGATGAACACGACGATTCGCTTCAGGAAGAGCGCACTCCAACATGGCACGCTCGCGATGTCGCAATAATGCGTGCGAAGCAACAACAGATTTCGTGCATTTTGAGCTCTCCGATTCCAAGCGTCACGGCAGCGCATTGGGCTCAAGATCAACAACTAATAGCAGACGAACAACGCGAATCAACCGAGTGGCCAACAATTCAAATCGTAGATCGTTCAGTTGACGATGACTGGCCCAATTCGCTCGTCTCTAGCGCGCTAGTGGCTGAAATTCGAGATCATTCACGGAGGGTTGCTCTTGTCTACAACGCGAAAGGACGAGCAAAACTCGTAGCTTGCGCTGCTTGTAAAAGCCTTGGACGTTGTTCGGCGTGTAATGGCGCAATGATCCTCACATCGGAAACGATGTTCGAGTGTGGTCGCTGCAAAGTATCTCGCCCACAAGTTTGTCTGGCTTGTGGAGGCGGCAAGTTCGCGGTGCTGAAGCCGGGGATTTCTCGCTTACGTGAAGAAATAGCACTTGCTGCAGGAAGGAAGATCGAAGACGTCGTCGAGATATCGAGCCAATCTAAAGATGCAGTTGACATTTCGAAGATGTTGTTTATCGGAACAGAGTCACTTCTTCATCGCTTAAAAGATGTTGATTCGGTCGTCTTTCTCGACATTGATCAAGAGCTCTCGGCTCCGC
>CAINLH010000190.1 GCA_903850275.1 uncultured Acidimicrobium sp. | reverse complement strand
GCCTATGCAGCGCTGGAGAAAATTCAGGTTGACCTTGAGCCACTCGAGGTGGTTCTCGATGCAGAAAAGGCCCTGCAGGACGGAGCACCGCAACTGCACGAAACGGCACCCAACAACCGGCTGATTCACACTATTTTTGGTGACAAGAGCGCAACCCAGGCCGCAATCGAGAGCGCGGAGGTCGTCGTCGAGCAAAAAATTTGCAACCAACGCATGATGCACAACACCATGGAAGTGCGCGGTGCCTTGGCCGAGTATGACCCGCACACCGACCACTACACCTTGTGGGCCAATACCCAGATTCCGTATCCGCATCGCTTGTTGATTTCTGGCTATGTGCTGGGTGTTCCCTACAACCACATGCGCGTGATCGTACCCACCATGGGCGAAAGCAATGGCTGCAAGGGCAATCTCTATCCAGACACCCCTTTGGTCTTGTGGATGGCCAAGCAGATCGGGCTTTCCATCACCATTGTTGTTGGCATGGGTCTTGCAACGTTGATGGCCACGCGACGTTGGCTGGAAAAGGCAACATGGCCATACTTGGTGGCGTTGCAATCGGCACCGATTCTTGCAATGACGCCGCTCATTCGCGCGCTCATCGACGGCGTGCAGGTTCAGCGCATCTTGGTGGTTGTACTGATCGCATTTTTCCCAATCGTCAACAACACATTGTTCGGTTTGCTGTCTATTGACAAGAGCCAGCACGAGCTGTTCTCGCTGCACGGGGTAGGAACAGTTTCACGATTGCGCAAACTGCAGTTTCCTGCAGCACTGCCCAATATTTTCGTGGGTTTGCGCATTTCTGCAGGCTTGTCGGTCATTGGGGCAGTGGTCGGCGACTTCTACTTCCGGCAGGGCGGCGTTGTGGGTATCGGCGCACAAATCGATATTTATCGAGGACGGTTGTGGGGGCCAGAACTCATTGCTTCTATAGTGCTAGCGAGTCTTTTCGGACTCGCCGTGTTCACATCCTTTGGTCTGCTTCGTAAAGCAGTCATCGGCAAGTGGCACGTCATCACAAGGGAGTAACCTATGAAATCAACCCTTAGAACTACTGCGGCTTCGTTCGCGTTAGTGATGCTGGCCGCTTGCGGCAGCAGTTCATCCTCAACCACCGACACTGTTGCCAGTGCGGCCGGAGTGCTTTCGGGAATTTGCCCCGAAACTGTCACGTTCCAAACCGACTGGAATCCAGAGTCCGAACACGGCTTCTTGTATCAGCTGGTTGGCGCTGGCTACGAAGTTGATGCTTCGGGGCTTCGCGTCACTGGCCCATTGATGGCAAGCGGCGTTGACACCGGTGTCAAAGTGCAGGTTCGTGCAGGCGGCCCAGCAGTGGGCTTTTCCTCACCTACATCGTTGATGTATTCCGACCCAGATATTTTCCTCGCGTTCGCTGCAACATATAGTCAAATTCAAAACTCGGGCGAGTTTCCAACACAGTCGGTGATAGCGCCTTTCAACATCAACCCGCAGATCATTATGTGGGACCCAGCCACTTACCCAGACGTGAAAACCATCGCCGACTTGAAGGCAACTGGAGCCAAAGTGCGCTACTTCGGTGGCACCGCATACATGGACTACTTCACGTCCACTGGCATTCTCGACCCGGCACAAGTTGACGGCAGTTACGACGGAACGCCAGCCAACTTTGTTGCTGATGGCGGCAAATCGGCACAGCAAGGTTTCGCAACGTCCGAGCCATACTTCTACGAAAATGTGCTCACCGATTGGGGTAAGCCAGTTGCTTACCAAACCATCCACGACGCGGGCTGGACTTCGTACGCGCAGACACTTGCTGGCAAGCCAGAAACCATTGTTTCTGCCGCCGATTGTCTGAAACTACTGGTGCCAATCATCCAGCAAGCTCAGGTTGACTACGTTGCCGATCCGTCCACAACCAACGCGCTGATTCTCGACCTTGTCGCCCAGTACAACAACGGTTGGATGTACGACGCTGGCCAGGCCGATGCAGCAGTGGCACTGGCGCTGGAAAACGGGCTCATTGCAAACAGTCCCGACGGCACGTTGGGCAGTTTTGACTCGCAGCGCATGGACGAATTCCTTGCCTTGGCCATTCCGATCTTCGAGGGTCTTGGCGAAAAGTTGAAGCCCGGCCTCACTTCGGCCGACCTGGCAACTAACCAGTTCATCGACCCGACTATCGCCCTCCCATAGACCACTTCTTGCCCGCGGGGCTCTTGGGAAGTGTTATTCTCGGGGCGCGCCAACTGGCGTGCAAAACCAACGGGCATATGCATTTTGCATAAGGGGAGAGATACATGAAAATGAAACACATCAAGGGCTTCGCTCTTGCTGCTGTTGCTGCGATGACACTCGCGGCATGTGGCGGCAGCGACGACGCAGCATCAGACACCACGGCGGCTGCAGAAGCAGGCGCCGATTACAGCAGCCTTAAAGTTGCAGTTGTTTACATCGGTGTTCCAGACGACAAGGGCTGGACATACCAGCACGAGCAAGGCATTTTGTCGCTCGAGTCAGAACTCGGTATCGAAGTTAAGCGCGTAGAGAACGTTCCAGAAGGCGACGAAGCTGAAGCCGTTATGGAAGAACTCGCAGCTGGCGGATACAACCTCATTTTCGCAACCTCGTTTGGTTACGGAACACCAATGGCACGCGTTGCTACGAAGCACCCAGAGGGTTGCTTCCAGTGGGCAACTGGTGCGAAGTTCCTCCTCACCGCAGAAATGGGTGGCGAGTACGCAACATTTGGTGACATCCCAGCAAACCTCGGCACGTACTTCGGTGCGGCTGAAGAAGCTCGTTACCTCTCGGGTATCGCAGCAGGCAAGGCAAGCCCAACCGGCAAGCTTGGCTACGTTGCAGCTTTCCCAATCCCAGAAGTGATCCGCGGAATTAACGCATTCACCTTGGGTGCCCAGTCAGTTAACCCAGATGCAACAGTGCAAGTTTCATGGACCAAGACATGGTTCGATCCAACCATCGAGAAGGAAGCCTCTGAGTCGTTGCTCGACGCAGGCGTTGACGTTCTCGGAATGCACCAGGACACAACAGCAGCAGGCGTTGCCGCCGAAGCCCGTGGTGCCAAGTGGGTTGGTTATAACAGCGATGTGAAGGAAGCAGCACCAGCTGCATGGCTCACCGCTCCAACATGGAACTGGGGTCCTTTCTACGTACAAACCGCAAAGGCTGTTGCCGGTGGCACCTGCCCAAGCGATGAGTACTACGGCTCGATGGCCGACGGAATGGTCACACTTGGTTCGTTCGGCGATTCAGTAGATGCCGACACGCAAGCACTGATCGCGGAAAAGGCAGCAGCCATCATTGATGGTTCGTTCGCTCCATTCCAAGGTCCAGTAACAGACCAAGACGGCAATGAAGTTGTTGCTGCAGATACACGTCCAGAGCTTCTGGACTTGCTCGGCATGAGCTACTTCGTTAAGGGAGTAATCGGTTCTCCAAAGGGCTGATCTCAAACATGAATGACACCTCTCACGAGGTAGCGCAGGGGTCACATCACTTAGGTGGTGTGGCCCCTACTGCGCTTTCCGCTCATAACATCGTCAAGCGTTTCCCTGGAGTGCTTGCTAACGACAACGTCGACTTCGACGTGCGTGCGGGCGAAGTGCACACCCTGCTTGGCGAAAATGGTGCAGGGAAAAGCACATTGGCCGCAATCTTGTGTGGCCTGTATCAACCCGACTCTGGCTATCTTCTGCGCAATGGCAAGCCGATGCATCTGTCGTCGCCTCGCGCAGGTTTGCAACATGGCATTGCCATGGTGCACCAACACTTTCGTCTTGTAGATCGATTTACCGTTTCAGAAAATGTGATTCTTGGAAGTCGCGATCTCGGTTTCCGATTGAATCGCAAAGAAATTAATGAACAAGTTGCTGCTGTCGCTGAATCGTTTGGCCTACCTATCGACCCGAATGCTGTTGTTGGTGAGCTGTCAGTGGGGCAGCGTCAACGTGTTGAAATTGTGAAGGCCCTGTATCAAGGCGCCGAAATTCTCTTGCTCGACGAACCAACCGCGGTTCTTGTTCCCGCAGAAGTCGAAAAATTGTTTGACAACGTGCACTCAATGACCAAAGCCGGAAAGTCGATTGTTTTTATCAGCCACAAGCTTGGCGAGGTCGTCGAAATCTCCGACCGCGTCACGGTGCTGCGCAACGGCCGCGTAACCGGCCACGTTTCCGGCAAGGGAACCACCGACACGCGCGAATTAGCGCGGCTCATGGTTGGCCGCGACATCGAACTCAACGCACAACGCGCCACGCACCCCATTGGCCACGAAGTGCTGCAAATTCGCAACCTGTCGCTCAGCATCAACGAAGTTGAAGTGCTCTCCGACGTCTCATTTAATATCCACGCGGGCGAAATGGTGGGCATCGCAGGTGTTGCCGGCAACGGACAGCGCGAATTGGCCGACACTATTGCCGGCCTGATATCGCCAGCAAGTGGCTCCATCACTATCTCCGGCGCAATGACCACCGACCGCGGCCCAATCCAAGCTCGCGAAGTTGGCCTTGCCTACGTGCCCGAGGATCGCCTCGGAATGGGTCTGGTCCCTTCAATGTCCATCCTCGATAACTTGTTGCTCACTCGCGACCGCAAAGTCATTGTCGACCGAACATCCATCAGGCCCGAGGCATCTCGGCTGATCGATCAGTTTGAAATAAAGGCCAACGGGCCAGATCATCTTGCTCGAAAGCTTTCTGGTGGTAACGCACAGAAGGTGTTGCTTGCTCGCGAACTCTCGGGTGGTCGAAGCGCAACAAAGTTGCTCGTGGTTTGTTCGCCAACACGTGGTCTCGACGTTGGCGCAATCGAAACCGTTCGAAGCCTGCTCAACGATGCACGTAGCGCAGGGCAGGCCATCCTTCTCATTTCCGAAGACCTCGACGAAGTGATGTCGCTGGCCGATCGCATTTTGGTGCTGTATCGCGGGGCAGTAGTACACGAAACGCCCGGCGCCACTGCAAGTTTGTCTACTGTGGGCGCTGCTATGGCCGGCCTACTTGAAAATGGGGGCGTGTAATGCGGCTTCCAATACGAGTGGTGTTTGATCAGCGCGGCGAGGCTCCAAAGCGCTTGACGGCACTCGTCCCAATTGTTTCAGTTCTTGCGGCTTTGTTTTTCGGCGCAATATTTTTGCTTGCAACCGGATACTCGCCAATTGATACCTACACAAATATGTTTAGCGACGGCTTTGCTTCGTCGCGCGGAGTCACCGACACGCTCGCGCTCTCCACAGTGCTCATTTGCACCGGTATTGCCGCGGCGTTTGCATTCCAAATGAACATCTACAACATTGGTGGCGAAGGCCAGTTGTATCTGGGAATGATTGGCGGCGCTTGGGCCGGCATAACCCTGGGCGATCATTTGCCATCGCTAATCATGGTTCCGCTCGTACTCATCTTTGGTGCATTAGCCGGCGCTCTTTGGATTTTTGTTCCAGCGTTTGTTCGCTCTCGTCTTGGAACTAGCGAAATCGTTTCGACACTGTTGCTGACGTATGTTGCATCAAGTCTCATCGACTACGTCATCTACACGCCAGACAGCTTCTTTCGAAACCCAAACACATCGTTCCCCCAAGGCCGCCTCGTTTCGGCATCGGCAAAGTTGCAATCGTTCGGCGACACGCGCCTGTATCCAACAATCTTTGTTGCGATCGTCCTTGCTGTTGTTCTGTATTGGGTAGTCAAGCGAACCGAGTTTGGCTATCGAATCAATGTCATCGCCGACTCGCCAAAGGCGGCGCACTATGCAGGTATTAATGCCAAGCGCACCACCATGTCGGTCATGCTTATCTCGGGTGCGCTTGCTGGTTTGGGCGGCGCAATGCTTATTGTCGGTCCCTACGGAAAGATCGAGCCAAGCATCGTCAATCTTGGTTACGGCTACGCCGGCATCGTCATTGCGGCTCTTGCCCGAAACAACTTGGCTGCCATCGTTGTCAGCGGCATTTTGTTCGCCGGCTTGCGAGTAGGAGGCGAGAAGCTGCAAATCTCCACCGATACTCCAATCCATATCGGCGTCATGTTGCAGGGAGCAATTCTGCTCTTCGCTCTTGGGGGCGAAGCATTCCGTCGCTACAAGATCCGCGTCGTACTAGTGAGGGCGGTCACCACATGAACGACAACATCTGGATCCTCACGTCGGCCGACTCGATCGCCATCGCGACAACATTGATTCTCGCTGCTCTTGGCGCATTGTTCACCGAGCGCTCTGGCGTTCTCAACCTCGGTATTGAAGGT
>CAINLH010000189.1 GCA_903850275.1 uncultured Acidimicrobium sp. | reverse complement strand
TGCACAAGTGCGTGGCGTAGTAGCTCGACAGCGTCGCTCTCGTAACTGCCGTCAATTCGGTTTGTCGATTCCTGCGGGTCTTCTTTGCGGTTGTACAAGATGTGCTCAAACTGCGTCGCCATTGCCCAGAACGGCAAGAGATCACCTTCAACGAAAGGCTGTCGGATAACTGGGATGGTGGTTCCGGGCATCTTGTCAAGATTGGCGCGCTCGTCGGGGTTCGGCATTTTGTAATTGGGATACTTAGCGATAGGCATCGTGCTCCAGCGGTTAGACCACAAGGACAGCGGCGCGTTTGCACCTGTTGGCCCGCGCGAATATCGCCATTCTTCGGTTACAAGTTGCACTTCGCGCCCCCACACGCCAGTAAGCAGCCAATCGCGAATGCGTTCCGAACTTGCATCGATCAGGGGTTGCAACGATGTTCCGTGCGTTCGGTGTTTCACTTCGGCATCGAACACTTCGGCAATGGTGGCGTGAATGTCGGTAGAGGTGGTGAGGGCGTTGCAAACGTGAGGCGTTACGCCAGGCCAATAGATCATCATCGGGATGTTCCCCAGTTCCTTATAAACAGGGACCGACGGCTTGCCCCACAAGTCGCGGCCGTGCACATCGGAATCGCCCAAGTAATGACCGTGATCGGTGCATAAGACAACTGCGGTGTCGTCCCACGCATTCGTTTCATCGAGAGCGTCTAGTACTTGTCCCAAATAATGATCAATCATTGAAAGCTTCGAGCCGTACTGCGAATGGATCTGATGGGCCTCTCGTTTGTTGATGATGCCCTGAGCAATTGCATCAACTGCATAAGGGGGCCACACCAAGTGCGGACCTTCCCACGTGTCGTCATATTTCATTGCCCATTCTTCGGGGGTGTCAAACGGCTCGTGCGGGTCGAACTCGTCGACGAAGAGCATGAAGCGTTCGTCCTTCGCGCGATGTTGGGGCGATGCATCTCGTATCCACTTGGCTGCGGCACGCATTGTTCGCGGCCCGGGGAAGTCTTCGGCGCCGTTGAAGTAACCGCGGGAATTGTCGTAATGGGTATGGCCTCGGCCAAATGACGGAGCACCAATCCAACTTTGGTCTGGCCGGGTTTTCCACGGGTCGCTTTCGTGGCCGCGCTCGTATTCCCACGCGGTGAAATCCGTATGGAAGTTTTCGCCGCCAACTTCAAATAGGTGCGGGTGGTCGGTGATCAGTTGTGTGACGACACCTTTACGCCGCAGTGCTGCAGTTATCGACTCTTCCCACAGTTCGATAGAGCCCCAGGGCTTCCACAAGAAATCCCACGCACCAACCAAAATGTCGTGTCGGGCGGGGATGCATGGCAACGACCCTGTGTGATGGTTTGTGAATGTGATGCTGCGTTGGGCGAGTCGGTCGATGTTGGGGGTATCAAACTGTTTGCCTTCAAACGCCGAAAGGTCATGCTTGTTGAGGCTGTCCAACAAAATGACAACGACATTCTTGGGCTTGATCGACATGGCTACTGGTGCGCGGCCGGCACTTCTGTTCGGCTCTTGGTAACTCCAAGAGCAATCAATGCTCCAATTACGAATGCCGCACCAATCGCACGATTGAACGTCATGGATTCGCCCAACACTGCGATGCCGATGGCAATGGAAAATATTGGTTCCACGGTGGTGATGATGGAGACCATGCTTGGCCCAACCCGTTTGATTCCCTCGAACGAGCATGTGATGGGGAAGATGGTGCCGAAGAGTGCAAGTGCGACGATGAACCACCAACCACGGGCATCGGTGGGAAATTCCACCCTCAGCGAGGCGGGTGCAACAAGTGCAAATAGCCAGTAGCCAAGGGCCGCACCCGAGTTCAGCAGCATGGATGCAGTGACCAGATCGATCTTGGCAAGTGTTCTGGACATCAATAAGAGATAGATGGTGAACGTGAGCGACGATGCCACAACAAGCAGAAAGGCTTTCGTGTCGGAGCGACCAATCTGACCAACCGATATGAACACGCCGAAGAGCGTCGCGCAGAGCGCAATTACGGTGGAGCGGGGAGGCTTGCGTTTATAGATGACCCACGTAGCAATTAAAACAAACACGGGATTGAGATAAAAAATGACGATTGCTAGGCCGGTGTCAATGGTGTCGATGGCAATGAAGTACGACAGCGATGTGAAGGTGATGAGGAAGCCACCCAAGAAAAACATCTCGAAGAACGAGCGAAGCGTGGGCCACGGATGGTGGCGAGCAAGGAAGTAGCGCAAAATAGCTAGGCCTATTGAGGCCATGGTGAAGCGAACACACATGACGCCAAGCGGATTCGCGCCGGACTCGTATGCCGTGATTGCTAGGGCTGGCGCTAGTGCAAAACCAGCACTGGACATCATGACAAATGTTGCACCAATGATGAGCTTGTTTTTTGGCACAGCAAAAATCTAGTGCCCATAATGCCGACGGGTACCATTGGTTCATGTCGCGTCGCATCGTCCGTGCACTTTCTCTTGTGTTGTTGATTGCGGTATCTGGTTGCGGTGGGGGCGCAAGCGTAGAAACACTTGCTGGCCTGGATGGTTCGGCGCTTGATGCAATGGCCAAGCGTGCCGAAACCGATGGAGCAAATTGCTTGGTGGTTCTTAAGGGCGGCGAGTTGGTGCGCGAATGGAACTTTGGTGGGTCGAGCCCCACCGCTTTGCAAGAGGGTTTCTCTACTACCAAGTCGGTTGCATCGCTACTGATCGGTATTGCGCAAGATCAGGGTTTGCTCAATCTTGATCAGCCGGCTTCCGATTTCATTACCGAATGGAAAGGCACCAAGAGTGAAGCGGTAACGATTCGGCAATTGTTGTCAATGACAAGCGGTCGTTATTACGACTTCCAAACCGACTACGCACAAATGGCATTCTTTTCGCAAGACAAGTCGGGTTTTTCGATTGGTCTAGAGCAGCAGCACGAACCAGGCACTGTATGGGAGTACAACAATTCGGCAACACAGACATTGGAAGTGGTGCTGAAGCGTGCAAGCAATATGGCGGTCAACGACTTTGCGGCCCAATACTTGTTCAACCCGCTTGGACTTAGCTCGCGTCTGATCACCGATGCCGCCGGCAATGCGGGCCTGTATGCCGGCATGCAGACGTCGTGCCGAGATTTGGCCACGTTGACACAACTAGTGCTCGATCAAGGTGCGTATCAGGGGAAGCAAATCATTTCTCAAGCATTCGTCGCCGAGGCGATTAAGCAATCGAGCACGTTGAAAGATGACTATGGGTTGCTGTGGTGGCTAGACCCAAGCGGTGCTTATTACATGTCGGGGGCGTGCGGGCAGGTTGCCATGGCCTTGCCTCAGTTCGATGTGGTTGCAACGCTGATGAGAACCACCGATCTCAGTTCGCCCCAGAGTTTGCTCACTTGCGGCGGCGAATCAAGCGAAGAGATTTTGCTCGAGGGGATTAGCGCCGCGTCAATCGGTGGATGACTCTTTGCAGAAACGGTTTTTGCATTTCTGAGAACTGCTTCGACGAGTTTTTGAACACTCCGTGCCATTCGGGAAGGTTGTCTGTGGTGGCAACGATGTGTTTCATGATTCCGGGTATGACCGATGTATGCGCCAGAATCTCGGCTTCGTAGTCGACAACACGAACCGATTCTTGCCCAAACTGATTTCGATACGCGGCTAGCAACGAGTCGTAATCAGCAAGCCAAGAATCTGGTTGTACATAGGCAAACGAATTCGGATCGTCGCTCAGCGTAAATCCATCTCGTGTCAGGTGTTCGGCCCATGAACGAAGGTAATCGTTCCGTTCCCGCAGCGTGACAACAACCGTCACCTCGCGAGTTGTCAGCAACTTTGCGAGCGCAGACTATTCCGCTGGGTTGCGAAGAAATGAAAGGGTCTCGGATGCTATAACCAGCGTCTCTGCTTGCCCTTCAACCTGTGAAAGCACATGTTGGGTGACATGACGTTGCCAGTGCTCGGTATTCCATTCGGGGATTCGGCGCATGGTCGGGTATTGCTTCAATC
>CAINLH010000188.1 GCA_903850275.1 uncultured Acidimicrobium sp. | reverse complement strand
TTGCACCATCGCGCAACAGGGCGACCATTCGTAGTTCTCAAAATGGCCAGCACCATTGATGGACGCATTGCAGCAACAGATGGCTCGAGCAAATGGATCACTGGCGAAACAGCGCGCAAACGAGTGCACCAACTGCGTGCCGAAAGCGACGCAATTGTTGTTGGCGCCGGAACCGTCCGCGCAGACGACCCATCGCTGACTGTCCGTGATGCAGATGGCCCATCGCCTCGACGCATTGTGCTGGGGACAATCGACGCATCAGCAAAAGTGCACCCATGCACGCAATGGACGGGAACACTGCCCGACTTACTCGACACACTGGGTAAAGAAGGTGTGGTGCAATTGCTGGTTGAAGGTGGCGCACGAGTTGCAGCATCGTTTCATCGCGAGCGCCTCATCAACCAATACATCATGCACATCGCACCCGTCATTGCAGGCGGCGACGATGCAGCAGGTGTATTTGCTGGCCCAGCAGCATCCACCATGGCCGACATGTGGCGCGGGCGCATCGTTTCCACCACCAATCTCGACGGCGATATCGAAATCATTCTCGAACCGAATCTCAACTAAAGGACCCCCATATGAGCAACAACCAAGTTGAAATGTCACCAATTGAAGACGTCGTTGCGGCAATCGCACGCGGCGAAATGATCGTGATGGTGGACGACGAAGACCGCGAAAACGAAGGCGATCTCATCATGGCCGCGCAGTTCGCAACACCAGAAAAGATTGCATTCATTGTTCGCCACACATCCGGCGTTGTTGTTGCCCCACTATCTGGCGAGCGCTGCGACGACTTGCGCCTTCCCCTCATGGTGGACAACAACACCGAAAGCCACCGCACCGCATTCACCATCTCGGTCGACTTATTGGAGGGCACCTCCACGGGCATCTCTGCATCCGACCGCGCAGCAACGCTTCGCGCACTCGCCGACCCAAAGATCTCCCATTCGGCATTCGCCCGCCCCGGCCACATCTTCCCTCTTCGCGCCCGCGAAGGCGGCGTGCTGAAGCGCGCCGGCCACACCGAAGCCGCAGTCGATCTCGCTCGCCTTGCTGGCTTGCAACCCGCAGGAATCATTTGCGAAATTCAAAACGACGATGGCACCATGTCGCGTTTGCCCGACCTTCGCAAATTCTGTGCCGAACACAACTTATTGCTCTCCTCCATTGCCGACCTCGTGGAATACCGCCGACACCACGAACGGCTCGTAGAACGGGTTGGCTCTGCAGCAGTGCCAACCGAATGGGGCGGCTTCACCTGCGTTGCATACAAGAGCACCATCGACGGCATCGAGCACCTCGCATTTGTTAAAGGCGACGTGAGTGACGGAACACCAGTGCTCACCCGCGTGCACAGCGAGTGTTTAACGGGCGACGTATTCGGCAGTAAGCGTTGCGACTGCGGTCCACAACTTTCGGCAGCCATGCAACAAATCAATGATGAAGGCAGGGGCGTCGTTGTCTACCTGCGCGGCCACGAAGGCAGAGGTATTGGCATTGGCCACAAAATTCGTGCATATTCATTGCAAGACGAAGGCTTTGACACCGTTGATGCCAACACCGAACTTGGCTTGCCAGTGGACAGCCGCGAGTACGGAATTGGTGCGCAGATCCTGGCCGACCTCGGCGCACGCGAACTTCGCCTGATGACCAACAACCCCGCCAAATACGGCGGCATTGCCGGCTACGGCTTAAGCATTGTGGAGCGCGTGCAACTTGATATTGCACCAACACCAGAAAACGAGGCCTACCTGCGCAC
>CAINLH010000187.1 GCA_903850275.1 uncultured Acidimicrobium sp. | reverse complement strand
GTCCCAATTTCCAAGGGATTATCTAGGGGTAGTGGGGTTCGGCGAAACCGCTCGCGAGTTGGCACCCGAGCAGTTGCCAGAAGTGTCGTGGGATTTTGCATATGGAACAAACATGCATCACGCGTTCACACTCGCGCGTCGAATGCTCGGACGACAGACCGGCACCAAACAAATCATCATGATCACCGACGGTGAGCCAACGGCACACGTGCTGCCCTCTGGCGAGGTTTTCTTCAATTACCCCCCAATTCGCGAAACAGTCGAGGCAACCTTGCGTGAAGTTGTGCGCTGCACGAAGGATGAAATTCGCATCAATACGTTCATGTTGGACGCCGATAATGGGCTGCGGCGTTTTGTCGAGCAGCTCACAAAAGTCAATAAGGGAAGGGCTTTTTTCACCTCCCCCGACACTTTGGGCGACTATGTCCTGGTGGATTTTCTGGAGCACAAACGAGAGATGTCTCGGGGTAGGCGACGAGCCTCATAAGGCGTGTATTTGCAATTTGCCCGTATCTTTGCCACAATGACACCGTTGTAATTACTTCGGTGTAGGCGCGTGTTCGCGACTGGGTCCGAGGCTTCAGGAGGAAAACAGGGTGCAAGAAGATCACATCGCGCTGAGCGCAGATAGGGCATGGCAAGACCAGGCAAACTGCCTCGGTGTCGACCCCGACCTATTTTTCCCCGAGCGTGGTGCATCTACCCGTGAAGCAAAAGAAGTGTGCAAGGGCTGTGTCGTACGCGAGGATTGCCTCGAATACGCACTCGCAAATGGCGAAAAATTCGGCATTTGGGGCGGTCTTTCCGAGCGTGAGCGACGTCGACTCCGACGCCAGCGCGCTCAGGCTACGCGCAACATCGTTAGCGCATAATTAGTTTTAAGCGCGCAACTTTCGGTTGCGTTCCGCAAGATTCCATTCAATAGTTGTTTCAGTGCTCAAGTCGAGTTGCGCCCAACGTTGCCGAGGAATTGCCGCAAGCGTGCGTGAAGGAACAAGCCCGACAAGTTCGGCTCGATCAATTTCTGCATATTGTGCAACCGCGTCATAAACCTTGTCTGGCCCTGTTACTTCTGGCGCGATGAGGTTCATGCTTACCTGCACGCTTGAGCCAACTTGCAAGGCAAGTGTTCGCACCGATTCGCTCCGAATTTCAGCACATATTCGCTTGGCCACATCCAGCGTTGAACCCTTCAACCACAGGTTGTAGGCAATCAAAATCGGCCTTGCGCCGACACACATTGCGCCTGCGGTTGGGTGGGGGTTCGCCGGCCCGAAGTCTGGCAACAAGTCGATGAACGCGTGTTTGCGAATGTAGGGCAGTGTGCGTTCTGGCCCATACAGAAAACACGGAACCCCCAACTCTTCAGATGCGAACGCAGCAAATTCGTTGCGCGCATGCATTGCTTCATCAAAGGTGCTTGGCTCGAGTGCAACAAATGGAACGACATCCACAATGCCAACGCGCGGGTGCACTCCGGCGTGCGTAGAAATATCAAACATTGAAATGGCCTCACGAGCAAGGACGCGGGAGGCATCGGTACCCGCAAGCGTGAACACGCTGCGGTTGTGGTCGGCATCGCTGTGCACATTGAGCAGGTCGGGGCCGAGTTTTTCCCGCAGGGCATTCAGGCTCTCGGGGTTGCCGCCTTCACTGATATTGATGACGCATTCAAGCATCCATCTTGCTTATCGCATTTCGGGGTCGCCGTGCTACCCTAAAGCCATGCCTTCAGGTTGGGAATGGATCGTCGTATTAGTTATCGCAGTTGCCTTGTTTGGCTCGCGTCTGCCGAAGATTGCTCGCAATCTTGGTCAGGCTCAGCAAGAGTTCAAGAAGGGTCAGTCGTCCGCAGGTAAGGACGAGGCCCCGAAGAACGACACGCCCTCGGCGTAACTGGCAGTTTCGAACACGTGCTTCGCCGGCGTTAGCTGGCGGAAATTTTCACGCGCAAGCCAAGCACCTCGGCAAGCAACGAGCGCCGCTCGTTAGCAGCAAACTCATTCAGTTCGTTGTCGAGCTTTTTCGACGTGGTAAACGAGATATTGAGATCAAGATCCGTCAGAGCCACAGACATCTTTTTGACCCGGCCGTCTTGCGTTCGGTCGAGCCCAACGGCAATACGCAAGATTGCAGCCAAAGCCCGGACGGTGTGCTGATCGGACGAATCTAACGCCGCAAACTCTTTGTGCTCGATCTTCGGTAGGCCCTTGCGGTGATAGCGCGCCACTTGAGCAATCAGTTCGATTTCTCTATCGCTGAGCCCAACCAATTCGGAATTTCGGATGACGTAATAGGAATGCAGGTGGTGTTTCGAATGCGAAATGACCACCCCAACATTTGCCAACAGCGCACCTGCTTCGAGAAGGCGCCTGGCGGAAGCATCCAGGCCAAGTCGTTGGTGCAACAGATCAAAAAGCTGACCAGCAATGCGGGCAACGTGCTGAGAGTGCTCCGGTCGGTCATCGCAGCGGTCGGCCAGCAGACGCACACTGCGCATTGCCGCATCTACCTCACTCGCCTCTGGGCCAAGCCCGCGGCGCTGCAGCGTGTCGATGAGTAAACCCTCACGTAGTGCATAGTCGCTGTACATGAATGTTGAAATACCGAAAACGTCGGAGATCGCTTCAAGGATGATTGCGCCCGCAAGAATGATTTCGGAACGACTCTTTTCAAGATTGAACATTTTTTGACGCTCTTCAACCGTTGAAGCGCTGGCAAGTTGCTTGACAGTTTCGGAAATGTCCTTGCCACTGAAAGCAAATCTGTTCATTGTTCTCGGCTCGGCATTGCCCGAACGAGCATGGATGAGTTTGGCAACGGTTTCTGCAGTACCCGAAGAAGCAACTGCGATTTCGTGCCCCAATTCGGCCATTTCCGATTGCAGCACCATCAACGTTGAACGAACGAAGGCGCGACAGCTGCCAACAGCGCTGGGGTGCAATGCGGCAGTGCTAAAAAAGCGGTCGGTCAGTCGCACTGCGCCAAGTTTGAAACTGCGGGCAATCATCTCTTCGTCTTCGTTGCCAAGAACGATCTCGGTTGATCCGCCACCGATATCGCACAAAAACATGGTCTTATCCGGTTCGCCTATGCCGTGCAGCGCGCCAAGGTGAATGAGTCGTGCCTCTTCGACGCCGGAAATCACCTCGATCTCGATGTTGGCTTCTTTACGTGCTCGGCGCAGAAAATCCGACTTGTTCTTTGCCTCGCGTACAGCACTCGTTGCTACGGCCCTAATTTCGGCGCCGTGCGAATCGGCAACTCGACGCATTCTGGCCAGGCAAGCAATGCCTCGTTCGATTGCGTCGGCATCGAGTTGTTTCATTTCGCCAGATCCGTGACCGATGCGCACGGTTTCTTTCTCGCGGGCGATTACCTCAAAGCCGCCAACAACTGGCTTGGCAATAACCATATGGAAACTGTTTGTTCCGATGTCGAGTGCGGCAATTGTGAGGTTGTCCGCATCGTTTGCCACCTTGCGAGCCTAGTTGCCGACTTTGACGCACCTAGTCCGCAACGCGAAGTGCAATGCGACGGCGCTTAGCAATGCGTCGCCTTTCGCGCTCGGAACAACCGCCCCAAACACCATGGTCAATGTGTTCGGAGAGCGCGTATTCGAGGCAATCGTTGACAACCGGGCACGTGGCACAAATTGCGCGGGCCCTGTCGACACCGGCACCATCAACCGGGAAGAAAACGGCGGGCGGGAAGTTGCGGCAATTGCCTTGACCCATCCATCGAGTTGAACGAATGTTGTTATCCATTGGGGTTGGTCAAAACCGTATCGCACGGTAAATGAACGGGCAATTTTTATGGGTAAGAACTCGGTAAATTCTGCCGATAGCCTGTATGGAATGTCAGAAACTGCAGCAATCGTCGAGCCTTCTCGCGGCCATGCCCGCATTGTGTACCTAGGCCCAGCCTCCCCACATTGGGAGCTGTACAGCGAATTTGGCGACCCAAACCTGCTTGAAGAATTCCGCGCACGCGTGCTTGCACGTTTGGTGTTGCTGCCCCGCAACGACCCACAATTTCGCCGCAATCAGGAGCGCGTCAACCGCGATGCCGAGCGCGAGAGAATTACTGTCGAGTGGGAACTTGGTTGGGCAGCAGACGCCTAGAAACCCTCGCTGGATGAATGGCGAACTTCGCCAACATGACGAGCAAGTGAACCATAAATGACTTCTTGGCGACAATTACTTCGCCGCAATACGTCGGCTCAGAGTAATTCCTACGCTTCGGGTATCGATGCCCGAGTGATTAACCGCGAACTGAGTTGGCTTGATTTCAACGACCGAGTGTTGTCGTTGTCTGGCGACATCGGTATCCCACTTCTTGAACGCTGCAAGTTCTCTGCCATCTTCAGCAGCAACCTCGATGAGTTTTATCAAATTCGTGTTGCTGCGTTAAAGGATCAAATCGCCGCAGACGTTCACACGCCAACTCCGGATGGCCGCACGCCTCAGGCGCAGTTGCATGCAATTGGACGACGTGTGCAACAGCTTGTTGACGCGCAAGAAAGTACGTGGAATAGCGAACTTGTTCCCCAGTTGCGCCAGCACGGAATAGAAATAGTCAGTTGGGATAACGCAACTCCTACAGAGCGCGAATACTTGGCCGAACAATTCGAGACCCGAATTTTTCCGGTGCTCACACCGCTTGCAGTAGACCCCGCGCATCCGTTTCCATATATCTCCAACCTTGCCCTCAACCTTGCCATCATCGCCAACGATCCGCGCACGCAGGAGCGCCGTTTTGCTCGCGTCAAGATGCCGCAAAACTTTCCGCGCTTCATGTCGGTTCCTGGTTCCACTCGCTTTGTGTTGATCGAAGACGTGATCACTGCAAACCTGGGCCGACTGTTTCCGGGAATGAACATCGAACAGTGCTACACGTTTCGCGTATCGCGTAATGCCGACTTGTCGCTCGACGATGAAGACGCAGAAGATTTATTGGCTGCGGTGGAAATGGAGCTTCGTCGCCGACGATTCGGCAGGGCAGTGCGCCTAGAAGTTCCCGAGACCATCGATGCCGACATGTTGGCAATGCTGATCGACGAACTTGAACTTGATGCAACAGACGTGACGCGCCACCGGGCGCCGATAGCGCTTACGGCACTTTTTCAGATTGCCAATATCGACTTGCCAGCACTTCGATTTACGCCATGGCCGCCGCTTGTGGCTGGCCGTTTATCTGCCGCGCAAGAGGCGGGCAAATCCATATTCAGCGTCATTCGCGAACGCCAGTTGCTGGTGCATCATCCACACGAGTCGTTTTCTTCGTCGGTCGAGGCATTCGTCGAGCAGGCCGCGCTCGACCCTCAGGTGCAGTCGATCAAGATGACGCTGTACCGCACATCTGGCGATTCATCTATTGCACGACATCTCATCAAGGCCGCCGAACTTGGTAAGCAGGTGGCCGTGGTGCTCGAGTTGAAAGCGCGTTTCGACGAAGCACGCAACGTCAGTTGGGCAAAAGAACTTGAGTATGCGGGTGTGCACGTTACGTATGGGCTTGTGGGTTTGAAGACACACTCAAAGTGTGTGCTTGTGGTGCGTAACGACCCAGACAAGATGCGTCGATACGTGCACATCGGTACGGGAAACTACAACTCGTCCACCGCTCGTTTGTACGAAGACATTGGGTTCTTTACGTGTGAAGATGCCATTGGCTCTGATGCGACCGAACTGTTTAACTATCTCACCGGTTACGGACACGAACCGAACTATCAAGTGCTGCTCGTTGCACCTCACCAGTTGCGCGATCGAATGATCGCGCTCATTGATAAAGAAGCATCATTTGGGGCCGACGGGCGCATCACGATGAAGATGAACTCCATTTCTGACCCCGCAGTTATCGAGGCGTTGTACGCCGCAAGTGGCGCAGGCGTGCAGATTGACATTGTTGTTCGCGGCATCTGTTGCCTACGTGCTGGGGTGGAGGGACTATCCGAGAACATTCGCGTCCGATCGATTCTTGGTCGGTTCCTCGAGCATTCGCGCATCTATCGCTTTGAGCACGGGCTGTCGGACAACGAGCCACTTCACCTCATCGGCTCTGCCGACATGATGGGCCGCAATCTTGACGGCAGGGTCGAGGCATTGGTGCCACTTACCCACCCCAAACATCGCATGTGGTTAGACACGGTGTTGGGCTTTTTGACCGACGATGAAGCCACCCACTTCCGTCTTGGCTCGGACAACACGTGGCACCGTGCGGGCAGCGCATCATTTGCTGTGGATGCTCAACAGAAGCTGCACGAATGGGTAGTGGCTACGCAAGTCCGCTAATCGGGCCGATGCAGTTCACTCGCCTGTAATCTACAGTTTGCTCTGTTGTAAGAGTTCAGTTATATGGTTATTGCTCGTCGGCTCGACATGTGAAGGAAGTGCAAAATGGACGAATTAAGGAAAACCTTCCACCAAGAACTCGACGCCGTTCGCGATGAAGTTGTTCGGTTGGGCGCATCGGTTATTGAGGCAATTCCAAGGGCAACTGCCGTGCTGCTCACGGGCGACCTTGAAGGAGCCGACTATCTGGTTAGAGCAGATGACGAGATCGACTCACGTTCGATCGAGATTGAAGATAAGTGTTTTCAGCAACTTGCTCTGCAAGCCCCTGTTGCAGGCGATTTGCGTCAACTTGTAGCCATCATCAAGATTTCTTCCGAGCTTGAACGATCGGCCGATCTTTGCGTAAACATTTGCAAAGCAGCGCGCCGCATTTATGGGCACGATATCGACCCGGTGCTTCGCGGCCTGATTAGCAAAATGAGCGAGCAAGCGCAGCAGTTGTACATTGCCGCCCTGGATGCTTTTGAAACCAACGATGCGCCGAAAGCAGCCGCAATCGACGACATGGACTCTTTCCTTGACGGCTTGCACCGACAATTCATTCAGGAAATTTTTGAAAGCCACGCTCGCGAAAAAATCGACTTGCAGGTGGCGGTGCAATTGGCAGTGGTTGCCCGTTTCTACGAGCGCATTGGCGATCACGCGGTAAACGTTGGCGAACGCACCAACTTCCTGCTCACCGGTTGGGTCCCCGAAAGCAAGGGCGCTGCTCGATTCAAGGCAAAGCAGGAATCGTCACACCTCAACCCGCCAATCGAAACGCAGTAAGCACCACGATGTCGGTCGGCTGGTTTGTCGCTGGCATTGCTGTGGCGTCAATCGTTGCCTATCTCATTTCGAGGAAGAAATCAGTAATTGCGGTTCAGACAACCCAAGTCGCCCCTCTCAACGATTCGGTGAAGGATCACCCGCTTGCGGGGGCAATGGATGCATTGCCAATTGGAGTAGTTGTTGCGGTTGCCTCGGCAGAACACTTGGTGAGAAACACCATCGCATCGGCAATGACCGGGGTTCGTCATGTGGACGTGCTGGTTGATCAAGCCGTCGAGGCACTGCTCGCCGAAACGTTTATCAGTGGCAATCAAGAACGCGCATTGGAAGTTGCAGGGCCACCTACCAGACATTTTTCGATCCGCACCGAACTTCTTGCCGGTGGCGATGCAGTTGCTGTAATCGAAGACGTAACGCAAAAAGTTTTAATTGATACCGTCCGCACCGACTTTGTTGCAAACCTTAGCCACGAGTTAAAAACCCCGATCGGTGGCATTGCGGCACTCGGCGACACCATGACGAACGAGACCGACCCACTTGTCATTCAGCAATTGGCAGAACGAATCGTGAAAGAGTCGTTTCGAATGTCGGGCATTGTCGACGACTTGCTCAGCCTCTCGCGCATCGAATTTGGCAAGTCGGACGATTGGCAACCGGTGGAGGTGGGCTCAGTTCTTCGTGAAGCGGTAGGGCAATGTCAGCACTTGGCACAACGTCATCATGTGGAAATCAAACTCGAACTCGAGAACGGCGCAATGGTTTTCGGCGATCGCAGCCAATTGGTTTCAGCGCTTTCCAATCTCATCGAGAATGCAGTGAAGTACAGCGAGCCTGGCAAGTTGGTGCGCGTTGAAACAAAGGAAGACGTGGAAACGGTGATGATCTCCGTTAGCGACCAAGGCATTGGTATCGCCCCTGCAGACCAAGAACGAATCTTTGAGCGCTTCTTTCGTGTCGACCGCGCTCGCAGCCGAAGCACCGGTGGCACCGGGCTCGGGCTATCGATCGTTCGCCATGTTGTAGATAATCACGGCGGCAAAATTTCGGTGCAATCAGAAGAAGGAACAGGCGCCACATTTACAGTGACGCTTCCAACCACCCCCCAAGAAATACAAACCAATGAGGAGCATCATGAGCATGCAGTCTGAGTTGCCAACAGTGTTCGTTGTCGAAGACGAGGAGTCGTTTATTGAAGCCCTCGAAATTGGTTTAAAGCGCGAAGGTTTCAAGGTGCACGTTGCCCGCGATGGTGCCGAGGCGCTTTCTATGTTTGATGGCGTGAAACCCGACATTGTGTTGCTCGACGTGATGCTGCCGAAACTTTCTGGAACCGATGTGTGTCGCGAATTGCGTAAGAAAAGCCAGGTTCCCATCATCATGGTTTCGGCTAAGGGCTCGGAAATTGACACCGTTGTGGGGCTCGAAGTGGGTGCCGATGACTACATCGTGAAGCCGTACCGACTGCGAGAATTGGTTGCTCGAATTCGCGCAGCGTTGCGCCGCAGTTCGCTTACTCCCACAGAAATTGACGAAGTTGGATACGGCACTGTTCGCATTGGCGATATTTCCATCGATCCAGAGCAGCATGTCGTCACTGTGCGGGGCACAGTGACCAAGTTGCCACTGAAGGAATTTGAGTTGTTGTACGTGCTGATTGCAAATGCTGGCCGTGTAATGACTCGCGAGACTTTGATTGACCGCGTGTGGGGTACCGACTACTACGGCGATACGAAAACTCTCGACGTGCATATCAAGCGTCTGCGTTCCAAAATCGAGGCCGACCCTGCCAACCCAAGTCAGGTTGTCACTATCCGCGGTCTTGGCTACAAGTATGAGAAAGTAGTTGCATAGCAACTTCGTCCACTCAGAGCGGCCTGGCGCCGATTAGTCCGCTTTCCAAACTTGCACGGGTGCACGGTGCAATTGTTGCTGGAGAGGCGGCGTTAGCAGTCTCCCTTGCCGATTCGCTTTTTTTATCCGTAAGCCCAGACGCAGCACGAAGCAAAGTGTTGCTCTTCCTTGTCTTTAGTTTCACCCCGTTCATCGTTCTTTCTGGGCTTATCGGGCCATTTCTCGACAAAGTTCCTGGAGGACGTCGGTTGACAGTCGTTGCCGTCGCGGTGCTGCGCGCAGTCGTTGCGATCATGATGATCCGTTGGTTCGATTCGCTTGTGTTGTTTCCGCTGGCGTTTGCTTCGCTGGTGTTGGCCAAGGTGTATGCGGTTTCTCGGTCGGCCATGATGCCAATGGTGGTGCGTAGCGATAACGAACTGATGGCAGCAAACGGCCGTATTGGCCGCTTAACCGGCATCATGGGTTTTGTCGCGGGTGGCCCAGCAGCGCTTCTTCATCTGATCGACTCCAGAGTTTCGCTTGGCGCATCTGCTCTTGCATTCTTGATCGCGTCCGTGTTGGCGTTCACCATGCTCCCGCGCACAGCAGCGGCACCCAACCGTGCCTCGTCGCTAGAACAAGAAGAGTTGCATCGACCTGCAATTACTCGAGCCAGGTTTGCCATCGGTTCGCTTCGTGTCACCAGCGGTTTCATGTTGTTGCACCTGGCATTTTGGCTGCGCGACCAAAAGGCGGGGACGGCGTGGTTTGGCTTGGCTCTTGCGGTTGGGTCGGCAAGCACACTGGTGGCCAACTCGCTTGGCTCGTTCATTAAGCGCATGAAACTCAGCGAGCACTCGGTGTTGGTCGGTTCGCTCGGCATTGTTGCGTTTGTCGGCTGGGTTGCTGCATACTTCGGAAGCATTACTGCTGGCATCGTGCTCGTTGGTGTGGTTAACGGGTTCGGCGCGACAGGCAAGCTGGCTTTCGACTCGATCGTGCAATCAAATGCTCCCGATGCAAACCGATCTCGCGCATTTGCAAAGTATGAAACGCGAAATCAGTTGGCTCAAGTTGCCGGCGGCCTTGTTGCAGTTGTTCTTCTGCCCAGTGGCGCGCTTGGTTTTGCCATGGTTGGCATATACGCAACGCTTGCGTGCGCGTATTACTTCTATAAGTACTAGTTGTCCTGCACGTCTATGCGGGCAAGCCACAGGCCAGGCGCATCAAGTTCGCTTGGCGTGGGCAGGTTGCCTTCGCGCGAGAACAATTGGGCAAGCCCTTCAGCGCCCGCACGTTCAACAACCCCCGATGCGAATGAGTGGCCCCTTTGAACTTGTTGGCGCGTGAGACGCAGACCGAGTAATTGCTCTACGAACGAATCGTGTGGGGATGCTTCTACGCGCCGTCTACGAACTGCCTCGCTGATTTGTGGGCCGCCACCGAGAAGAGCACCTGTAGTCAAGTCGACGCTGTAATCAATGAACCCAATGATCGCTGCAATCATCGCGTCTAATGCTGGGGCCTGTGCTTCTTGTTGCGGGGAACGAACTGCGCCAAGAATGATTGTTGGGTCGGTAAAGAACTTTTGCATCATTGACATTGGGTCGGTCGTGCCGAGATCGAGGGTGGTGAGACGCTCCATGAGTGCATTGGGGTTCGGTGTAAAGCCGGCAATGTAATGACTTATGGCGGTAGTTACAGCTTGACGTATGTGCGCGACCCCAAGTACTGCATGCGAGGTGAGTTCGTGAACAAGCACCCACATTTGCATGTCCGCGACGGGAAGGCTCCAGTCGAGAGCAAATTGGTCGATGTTTGAAGCGAGAATCAGCACTTGATTGCGTGGCTCGCGCGGAAGTGGAAGGTCGTACTGACCAAATGTGCTGAGCGCTAGTTGCCCGATCATGGAACCAACCGACATGCCCATCATTGCGGGCGCCATCATTTTGTTGATCGACGACATCATGTTGCTCATCTGGTCGTCGGCCGATTCGAGTGCGCTGTCTGGAACTATTGGCGAGCCACTGAGCGAGGTGGCCAATTCGTTAAACAAGGGTTTGTAGGAGCCGAGCGTGTGGTGCGCCCACATCGATCTGTTGACAACAACAATGTTGGGAACCGAACCGTGTTCGGCCGTGGCTAGTCCAGTTTGATTGCGTACGTGCATGTCGGCAATGACCGCCAATTTCTCGATTGCAACACGAGAGGCTGGGTCTACGTTGGGTTCAGAGTTGGTGCCACTCGTGGCGGTCATCATCGCGGTTTGTCGAGCAATATCCCATTGCAGAGGGCCCTGCGAAGACATGGCCTTGGCCAAGTCGCCAAAAAATGGCATTCCAGAAAATGGAAGGTCGTCAGGATTGTTCGACATTGGATTCAAGCCTATGTAGTTCCTGCACAATTGCTTCGGTGGGAACAATCCAGTGCGCACCGTTGTAGTTAACGCAGATGCCAATCATGTTGCCACGATCATCCACCACGACACCCGGCCTGATCGGCCGCCCCAAGTTATTAACCGGCCACATGTCATCTGGTTGGCGCGGCATTCCGCTCGAAATTCCAATTGCGATTGACAACGCCTGACTGTCGTTCATTAACCACGCAAGATCACCAGTTGTGGCACTGACAATGGTTGTCGGTACCGGCAGGTTGTCGTCGATGGAAATAAAACGATGCGAAACCGAATCAACTGCATGCAACCAAGCAAGGCCGTGGGCATCATCAATTTTGACAACTTGGACCAGCACGTCTATTCCCTCGTCGGTGATGACATGCAGCTCGCTGCCCACTTGTAGATCGCTTGCTCCCGCAATGAAAAATCCAGACTCCGAAATAGCGAGCACAGGAATTATTCGGCCGCTGATCCGGGCGGTTTTCGGCATCGCGGCGAGCGGAAGGGGCTGAG
>CAINLH010000186.1 GCA_903850275.1 uncultured Acidimicrobium sp. | reverse complement strand
TCATTGATTAATCAGCGTCGCAAGCCGGTCGAACTGGCCTGGTTTGCGGCGCTGTGCGATGACGATTATCAGTTTCTAGGCGTTCCCGACCCAAAGCTTGCAAGCTCGTGGCTGCACTGCAGCGACATTGTGTTGCGTGCCGAAGAAAACGGCTTCGACAACGTTTTGCTGCCTTCGGGTTTCGAGCTTGGCATAGACGCAACAACATTTGCTGCAGCGGCAAGCGTTGTCACCGAGCGAATCAAGTTGTTGCTTGCGGTTCGCACGGGCGAAGTGGTGGCCCCGCAATTGGCACGGCAAATCTCCACATTGCAGGATATTTCCGCAGGGCGGCTCACCATCAATGCAATCTCGTCCGACATACCCGGTCAGGCTCTTCCCAGCGACGCCCGTTATCGGCGCACCACCGAGTATTTCGGTGCGGTCAAGTCGTTGCTCAATACGGGCAGGGTGGATATCGACGGCGAGTTTGTTCAACTGCACATCGATGCGCCTCGGGTCTCGCGCAATCAGGCAAGCCTTGGTTTTGGTGCGCCGCCTATCTATTTCGGCGGGCTGTCGAGCGAAGCACGCGAATGCGCAGCGCACATTGCCGACGTGTACTTGATGTGGCCTGATATCACTGCAAATGTTGCCAGTGTTCGCGCCGATGTCGAATCGCGTGCGGCAGGCGTTGGCCGCACAATGCGTTATGGCTGGCGCTCTCATGTTGTTGTTCGTGAAACCGAAGCCGAGGCGCGTGAAGCAGCAAGGCTGTTGCTCTCCCGATTGGATGACGAGACGGGTGCGGCAATTCGCGCCAAGTCGCTCGATTCCAAATCGGCCGGTGTCACGCGGCAAAGCGAGTTACGCGATAACGCCGACGCCGATGGCTACATCGAACGCCATTTGTGGGCGGGGGTGGGGCGTGCCCGCAGCGGTGCAGGCGTTGCCATCGTTGGCGACCCAGACCAAGTGACGGCCAAGATCAACGAACTGATCGACGCGGGTATAGACGCCTTTATCTTTTCTGGGTACCCGCACCTAGACGAGTGCGATTTGTTTGCCAAATACGTGTTGCCCAATATTGAGCACGCGCCTCTAACTGCTTAGGGGTTGATGCGGCACGGCATGCGCTTGATGCCGTTGATGAAGTTGCTCTGCAGGTAGGCGGGCTCGCCAGTGATCTGCAGGTTTGGCATGCGTCGACGAATTTCGTCGAACATCACGGCAATTTCGCGACGTGCAAGGTTTGCGCCCAAGCAGAAGTGCGGGCCGCCTGCGCCGAAGCCAACTTGTGCAGGTGCTGCGGTGCGGGTGACATCGAATGTGTAGGGGTCTGCATACACATCCTCGTCGCGGTTGGCCGAGTTGTACCACATCACGATTTTTTCGCCCTCTTTGATTTTGACTCCACGAATTTCGGTGTCGCGGGTTGCTGTGCGGCGGAAGTGAATGACAGGTGATGCCCAGCGAACAATTTCTTCTACAGCAGTTTTGGTGTTGGCATCGAAGTTGTTGAACCACTTGGCGCGCTCGTCTGGCTGCAACGACAGTTGGCGCATGCCGTGGCTGATGGCGTTACGTGTGGTTTCGTTTCCGGCAACGACGAGCAAGATGAAGAAGCTGCCAAATTCTTGCGACGACATGCGGTCGCCGTCCACCATGGAGTGCATCATCACGCTGGTGAGGTCGTCGGTTGGGTTCTTCAGGCGGGCTTCACCCAGTGCCTGCGCGTAAGCAAAGATCTCGAGCGCAACAGTGATCAGGTTCTCGAGTGTTCCGCCAAAGTCCGGGTCGCCTGCGCCAAGGATGACATTGGTCCAATCCAAAATCTGGCGCTCGTCGCTTTCTGGGATGCCCATCATTTCGCAAATAATTTGCAGTGGGAAC
>CAINLH010000185.1 GCA_903850275.1 uncultured Acidimicrobium sp. | reverse complement strand
CTTCGAGCGGATGAGTGCCGCTCCTTCGCTGATGCGCCTGAGTGCTTCACCCAAATTTGTGGCTCCACAAACGAATGGCGAAGTGAATGCGAACTTGTCAATGTGATGAGTTTCGTCGGCTGGGGTGAGCACTTCGGACTCGTCAATAAAGTCGACGCCTAGCGCTTCGAGTATTTGGGCTTCTACAAAATGACCAATACGTGCTTTTGCCATTACGGGAATAGACACGACTGCTTTGATTCCTTCGATCATTTCGGGGTCGCTCATACGAGCAACGCCTCCATCGCGGCGAATGTCGGCTGGGACCCGCTCGAGCGCCATAACTGCAATGGCACCAGCATCCTCGGCAATTTTTGCCTGGAGAGGAGTTACGACGTCCATGATCACGCCGCCCTTAAGCATTTCTGCCAGACCGCGTTTGATGTTCATGGAACCCGTTGCGCCGGATGCTGCATTTTTCGTCATGCTTTTAGCGTACCGACCGGATATGTCTCGCCCAATAAGCGAGCCGTGGATTATTCCCGTTTAAAGGAACTTCACGTCGTCCGGGCTGGTGCCGACTGGCACGATTGCTGTCTTTGCCGCACGGGCTACTTCCACGAAGGTCTGACCAGGGGTCAGTTTGATTTCGGCACCGGCCGAGTCCTTCAAGGTAAACGGCTCGAGGCGCGTCTCGCGTGACCAAGTACCTTCGTACACGACACCGTTAGTGAATACGTAAGCCTTACCGCCGCCCAAAGTCTTTGATGTTGGACTGTAATTGTTGCTGTACTCCACTTCGAGAACAACAACGTTTGGTACCGCCAACTGCACATCATCAGGATCAACCACTGCAGTGCCGTCTTGAATTCGTAGGAACTCTTTGGTTGTCTTATCCCAGTCCCATTGCACTTTGACGCCATCCATCGAGACCTTCACACCTGCTACATCCTTGGATGTTGACGCATTTGCGTCGCTTGCAGAGCGATACGCAAATTGCTGCTGGGGGCCCGACGAGCCTTCTGGTGCCAGAGTCCAAAGCTTGGTTGTCTCTGCGATGAGGTTGTGCGGAGCCGAGCGATCGCTGTCGCGAGCAAAGCCTCCGTCTTTGTTGGCAACCGTGTAACTCAAGTCGACTAGGTCGGAGTCTTTGATTGCTGCGGAGACCTTTTCGTTTCCACCGCTCCAGACAAATAACGGCTTGTTCAACGAGCCGACAAGGTTGATGTCCTGGAAACGACCGCTGCGAATTGGCCCGACTGGATCGGAGCCTTGACTATGGAAAACCGCCGCGTATCGTGTGAGCTTTTCAACATTCTCTTCAAAGATTATGTCGGCCTGATTGATTCCCAACTGAGGACGAGCAGATGGATGATTATCGATCTTCACCACCATTGCCGGGCGATCGAGCGTGGATGCATCTTGGTTTGGAAGGCCTGTGAGCGGGTCGACTACAACGCCGACTGTGGTCTCGGTTACTGCGGTATCAACCGAACCACTGGTGTCACTAGAGGAAGATGATCCGCTACAAGCCGCAAGCACTGCGAGTGCGGAAATTGAAAGGCCTACTGCAATGATGCGACGATTTTTCATGGTTATTACATCTCCCTGAGCAGTGCAATCCGCTCGGCAAGTGGTGGGTGGGTATTAAAAAGTTTATGCCACATGCCTAACCTGCCCGCGTCTTTCACACCCGACATTGGCTGCTCAATCCACAGATGAGCCGTTGCCATACTGGCGGAATGAGTAACCGTGTTATCTGCCTGAAGTTTTTCAAGAGCCGAGATCAATCCAGGCGGATATCTGGTCATACGGACAGCTGATACGTCTGCCAAAGTTTCTCGTCGTCGGCTTACTGATGCCTGCATAATTTTGGCGAGGATTGGTGCGAGCAATAACAACACAAGCCCGATCAGAGCCAGTGGGTTGTTGCGGTCGTTGCGGTCGCCGCTGCGGGCAACTCGCCCACCATTCCACCACATCATGCGCAATGTTAAGTCGGTGACGATAGCTATGGTTCCCACAAGCGTGACCGCCAATGTTGACACCAAAATGTCGTAGTTCTTGATGTGCGACAGTTCGTGCGCAACTACACCCTCTAGTTCGACTCGGTTCATGACCTGCAGCAAACCAGTGGTTACTGCAATGGCTGCGTTCTTGGGATTACGACCAGTGGCGAACGCATTTGGAGCATCATCTTGGATGATGTACACCTTTGGTTTTGGCAGGCCACCCGCGATGCACAGTCCTTCCACGAGGTTGTGCAACCTTCGGTACTCCTGTTCGTCTGCAGGATGAGCTCGACTAACAGCAAGCGCAATCTTGTCGGATTTCCAGTATGAACTAAACGCCATCACTGCGGCAATGACCAGCGCAATCAAAGTGCCGGTTGTGCCATTGCCAACCAAGGAGCCCACAGCGACACCCACGAGCAGAGTGATGACTACGAACCCAAAGAGTAAGAAAAATGTTCGGCGCTTATTCGCAGCAATCAAATCGTTCATGTGTTGATCCTAAAACTTAACTTCTGGCACAGTGCGTGCTGCTTCTTCGGCCGCGAAAAACTCACGCTCCGAGAATTTGAACATCGAAGCGACAAACACGGCCGGGAATTTCTGGATTGCTGTGTTATAGGTTTCAACAGCGTCGCCATAAAACTGTCGAGCGTAGGCAATACGGCTTTCCGTATTGGATAGCTCTTCTTGCAACGAAACGAAGCCCTGATTTGCTTTTAGGTCTGGGTATGCCTCGGACAATGCAAACAACTGGCGCAACGCAGAGCTGACTGCATTATCCGCAGCGGCTTGCTCGTGTGGAGAAGAGCCAGTGGACATCGCTGAGTTACGCGCGGCAATTACCGCCTCGAGTGCAGTCTTTTCGTGGGCGGCATAGCCCTTCACCGTTTCAACCAAGTTGGGTATTAAGTCGAGCCTGCGCTTCAGTTGGACGTCAATTTGGGACCATGCATTGTCCACCTCGTTGCGTCGACGCACCAATTGGTTGTAAATGCCGCCGACCAGCAAGGCGATTAAAACAACGACGGCAATCAGAATGATCAAGTTCATGCTTCTAGTCTACGCCAGTAGATGTAGCGGTTAGGAGCGGCTAGACCATGGTCTACGAAGCAACCGATCGGGAAACAATGAGACCAATCGGTTTGGCCGAACTTGTAGCTCGTTAGATGCTTCGGACTGAAGCAATTTTCGATAGATATCAACATACTTTTCAGCGAGAACGCTCATTGAAAACTGTTGCGCCCGCAAATGACCTTCGGTGGTGATATTTGCACGCAGCTGAGCGTTACTAATTACCTTGTTGATGGCAGCAGCAAGTTGCTGTGCATCGCCAGGAGGAACCAATAATGCATCCTTCTCATTCGTGGCGACGTTGATGTAACCGTCAATTGCACTGGCTACAAGTGCTGCACCAGCCGCCATAGCCTCGAGAAGGACTATTCCAAATGATTCACCCCGAAGCGATGGCGCACAGAAAACCGTGCACCGTGCAAGCCGATCCAGCTTGTCTTCCTCTGAAATGCGGCCAAGCCATTCAATTCGCCGATCTCCCTGGAAGCGCGTTTTCAATTCGTCAATACCTTCGCCATCGGACGCAACCCACAGCCGAGCATTTAATGGTAAATCCGACATCGCATCGAGCAACACTTCCAGACCTTTTCGTGGCTCATGACGACCAACGAAAAATACTGTTGGCTCGCTGCTTCTTTCCACGGCCGGACGTCGGTAACGCTCGGTTTCGATGCCGTTGAATAACACGGTGTAGTTACCGCCGAGATATCGGTGAGCTAACTCTTTCGCCGAAGCAGATACTGCAACGCGTGTGCTGAGTTGATCTGCTGCCCATCGAGCGGTTTTGTTGAGTACGCGATATGAACTGGAGTCTCCCGCCGCATGAAACGTTCCGACAGTCGGTGCAAGTTGCAACAACAAGGCGGTTGCCGTCGGCCCAGGTGCAATTGGTTCGTGCAGATGAATGATGTCGAATGCCTCATCGTTCAAAGCGCGAATGGTGCGTAGCGCGGCAGACGGGTCTGGAGCAAGAGGAGCAACTGAACCGTTGGCGGCTGTAGGCAGACTTTTGCCTAAAGGTGTCACGAACGGCTCTGGCGGTGGGCCATCGCATGGGGCAAGCACACGCACCTCGTGACCGATTCGTCGCAATTCGCGAGCCAAGCCCATCACTTGTGCCTGAACGCCGCCTGGAACGGAAACGCTGTACGGGCTGACCATTGCGACCCTCAGCATGTTCACGTTGTATACGGTAGACGGCGAAGGAGTTTCAACACGCCATGAATTCAAACTCGTTACCAGCAATTTCAATTGTTGCCACCCCAACAAAGCGAAGCGCCATCTTGCAACTTGCCCAAGAGGCCGAGTCCCGCGGCTTTGCGGGCCTTGCGTGCCCGAGCCTTGGTGCGACGCTCGGCTTATGCACCTCGCTCGCCCACGCCACGAAGACCATCAGGTTCTGGACGTCAATTCAACCGGTGTACTACAACCACCCCGTCGAAATGTCCAACACCGCAGCGCATATTCACGAGATCTCTGGTGGTCGATTTGGAATTGGGCTTGGAGTGAGCCATGCACCAGTGGTTCAGAGACTGGGAGTAGCAACCGGGAAACCCCTTACCGACATGTCGAATTATGTTGCATCAATGCGCGCAAACTCAAGATTCAGCGGAGAACTTCCTCCCATTTATCTTGCTGCACTTCGCGACAAGATGCTTGCGCTATCAGTTGACGTAGCGGAAGGTGCAATTTGGGCCAATGCATCGCTGTCAGATATTTCGCGTCAAGTTGACTTAGTACCGCCCAACCGCCGAGCGAACTTCTTTATGGCAAACATGATTCCGACAGTGATCAGCGACGACGAAGATGCTGCAATGGCAATTCATCGCAAGACCTTGACTGGTTATATGTCGCTGCCCAATTACCGCAATTATTGGCGACAAGCTGGTTACGCGGAAGAAATGGATGCAGCCGAAGTGATTCTGGAGACGTTGCCAAAGGAGGAGCACGCACAAGCACTGCAAACGGCGATGAGCGACCGTTGGTTACGCGACTGCACTGCATCCGGCAGCGCAACTTCGGTTCGCGATCAATTATCGGCGTGGACAGACAAAGGAATTTTGCCAATAGCAGTAATGTCATCGACGAGTGGCGGCCAGGCTAAAGCCATTGCGGAACTCTTTAACGCTTACAGCTAATCGTTCAGCATTTCCTCTGCAAGCAACTTGACTCTTTGCTCGATTTCGTCACGAACACTACGCACCATTTCAATACCCTGCCCTGCTGGGTCGTTAAGCGGCCAATCAACATATTTCTTTCCTGGAATATATGGGCATTCGTCGCCGCAACCCATGGTGACGACTACATCTACTGATTCGAGAAGGTCCATTGTCCAGCGTTGGGGCACATATTTCGATACATCAATACCCTTTTCTTGCATTGCCGCCACCGCAACGGGATTCACAGAATTAGCAGGTTCGGACCCGCCAGAAAATACTTCAATTGCCTGAAACTGACGCATGAAGCCTGCGGCCATTTGCGAGCGACCAGCATTGTGCACGCAAAGAAACAAGACACCAGGTTTACGCATCCTCATGATTTCGATTCCTGCACGAAGATCCAACGAATGATGGAGTAACCAATAAATGCACCAATAATCTGCATCGCAATAAACGCCGGAACGCTATTGGGGTCGATTCCTGCGAACGAATTGCTCAATGAGCGCGCGATACTCACCGCGGGATTTGCAAGGCTCGTTGAAGAAGTAAAGAAGTACGCACCTGTTATCCATGCGGCAACTGTGAATGGAACCAGATTCGATCTATTTGCGCGAATAGTGCCCCAGATCACGAGGAGCAATCCGACGGTTGCCACAATTTCGGAAATATAGATGTTTGATCCATCACGTACCTTCGTCGATAACTCCACCACTGGATGCTCAAACATGACGTTTGCGGTCATGGCGCCCAAACAACCACCAACAGTTTGTGCAACCGCGTATAAGGCCGTTTGTTTCCAAGACACTTCACCGAGTAGCGCACCAACGATGCCGACTGCAGGGTTGAACGAAGCTCCACTCACTGGAGCAAAGATGAGTATTAGCGCCACTAGAGCACCACCAGTGGCTACCGCATTACACAGCAGCTGCAGAGCAATATCGTCCGTGAGATTGGTTGCCATAATGCCCGAACCAATCACGGCAACGATGAGCAAACCAGTGCCCAACGCTTCGGCAGCTAGGCGACGGATCATGAACAGCAATCTCCGCCTGGAACAACAGCAATATTTGTGCGGAAGGAAGGAGCATCAGCGAGCACCGTGTAGTACTCCCAAGGAGCACCATCTGGGCTTGTCATCCACACTTTGTCCTGAACTGCGAAGCAACACGTTTCATTTTTCTCAATCTTTTCAACCAGACCCAAATTTGAGAATTGAACGATTGCCTGCTCGACCAACTGCGCGGTCTCGAGCTCTACACCAAGGTGATTGAGGTGTTGGTACTCGGATGAACCATCTGCTTTTGTCTCGATGAGCACCAATTTGAGAGGCGGTTCGGCAATGGCAAAGTTTGCATAGCCTTCCCTTACCTTTGCGGGCTCAGTTCCAAACATCTTGGAATAGAACGCAATTGATTCCTGAAGATTTTGAACATTCAGCGCCAGCTGTACTCTCGACATCACGGACTCCTTTGGTGTATATTGATAAGTATCAATATACAACAAGCCGCCACTCGCAGTCGTATTCCGAAAGACTTGAACTGCTGTTCGCCACTGAGCGACCAGCGCTTGTCGAAGCCCAACACCGAGCAACTTGCTGTTGGCTTTGCGGCTCTTTCCGACCCGATAAGGCTCAAAGTTTTCAACATCATTGCCTCCTCACCGACTGAAGAGGTCTGCGCGTGCAACCTCGTTAAACCAGTGGGTCGATCGCAACCGACCGTAAGCCACCATTTAAAGGTTCTTCGAGAAGCCGGTTTGATTACAAGCACCAAACGCGGAACCTGGGTTTGGTATCGCATCAACACAGACCGGTTGAGCGAATTGCGAGACGTTTTACGTTAAACGTTGAAGCTTGTATTCATGCCTTGATAGCCAGGATCACTTGGCCAATTGGGTTGGAATAAATGCCATTGCTCGGGCGCTCGGCGAATGAGTAATTCGATTTCTGTCGTCAACAACTGCGTAATACGAGCAACGTCTTCACGCAACAAACCCTGACGACTCACAGGAATTGGTGGCCGCACAACGGTGGAGTGGCCGTCTACGCGTTTGGTGAAGTACGTGGCTAACGGAATCAGTGCCGCACCCGTGCGGAGAGCGAAAAAAGCTGGCCCCGCCGGCACTGTAGTTTGCTCGCCAAAGAACTGAACCTGAACACCTGCCCTCTCCCCATCGCGAACGATGTCTCGATCGCACAACAAAGAAACAATCTTGTTTCCCCTCAGCGCTTCATTGACCTTCAGCCCTGCACCGTCATCTAGTGGAATGATGTCGAAACCAACTCGTGTTCGCATTTCCAAAAACCATTCGAACAAATCATCGTTGGCGAGTTTTTCTACTACAGCCGTCAGACCGTAACCCTGATCGACCAACCAACGACCAGACCATTCCCAACCTCCCAAATGCGGCAGTGCCAACACGGTGCCCTTACCGGCAGCAACTGCACGCTCAATGTGTTCAAATCCTTCGATTTGGAATCCGTCGTCAATCTGTCGGCGCGAAAGAGTGGAGAGCCTGAAGGTTTCAAGGTAGTAGCGGGCGTAACTCTGGAACGCTTCTTGTGTGGCTTGGCGTAGGGCAAAACCCGACAGCCCTGGGTTGATGCGGCGAAGATGACGTTCAACCATCAGGCGCTTCGGCCGCATTGCGATTGCAAGCGGACCACTTAACGCGAATGCTGAAGCGTGCGCAATTGGTCCAGGAGTAAGTTTTGCGAATAACGAAGCAGCGCGATAACCAGCAACGGTGAAAGCATCCTGATTTGAAGCAGGCTTACTATTCACGCTTACTGAGTGCGCCGACGTCGCTGAAAGCGAGCTCGGTAGTCGTCCCGGCGGGCACGGCGAGAGGCACGACGTGAACGTCGTACCGCCATTTTTTCCGCAGTCACCGGAGCAACTGCTGCTTGACGCCAAACCTTGACGAATCTTTGCACCGCAGTGATGGCGACCAACACAAGCATGACCCACATGACGGCGAATAAAAGCGATTCGAAAAGCAAACCGAAGCAGACAAGAATGATGCGCTCTGCCCGCTCCATTAATCCGCCCTTTGCATTCAGGCCAAGGGCCTCAGCTTTAGCACGCTCATATGAGATGAGAAATGAAAAGCCCATCACGGCAAACGGCAACACTGCGGTTGTACCGCCACGCGTATTGCCGAAATACCATGCAATGCCACCGAACATCAGCGCATCGCTCACCCTGTCGATTACCGAATCAAAAAACGCCCCGCGTTGACTTGCAGAATTGGACGCCTTCGCCAACGCACCGTCAAGCAAATCAGGTAGCGCAGACGCAATTACAAGCAGCAGGCCAAGCTGCAGGTATCCCGCACCAATAGCAACCGATGCGGCTGCAGCAACAACGAGACCGAGCAAGGTGAAGTGATCTGGCGAGAGACCCGTGCGGCGCAGCGACTCGCCGACCGGACGCAATGCCTTTTCGAAATGCACACGAAAGTTGCCGTCAAACATTGGCAATACCCTACCTTTAGACACCCTCGGGCTAGTTACACCTTGTCGGGGTTGGCCTCCACCAACTGCTCCACAATGCTTGCATCGACCGCATCGACCAATACCAGTGCCCGCTTACGAGGAGGCTCTTCGGCGCTGTAGCAAAAAACCCTCCACGTTGGACGGCTGCGAAGTCCGCGCCAAACCTGTTGAGCAGATGCGTGACCAACTGCAAAGTCGACTGCACGAGAAGCACAGACCAACGCTTCCGTTTCGTTAACTGTCATCTTCCAAGACGAAGACCACACAAAGAGCGCAATGGCGGCCAACGAAAGTCCAGCAATAGCAAACCCGTTATTCACTGTGCCCGAATTGGAATTGCGTCCGATGATCCAAACAGCAAAGCAAACAACTGAAAACGATGCGTAGATGAGCGCAGGAATACGCCTTCTGCTGTTGTCGGGAAACTGATAAGGCCCGACGAAAGCAGATACGTCGAGATCGTGCGGCAATTGATCGCGAACGTCGTCACTTGATGCTCCATTTGAATTCATGTCTTTACACTGCCAGAGATTGCCATCGTGCGCGAACTCGCTGAGCTGTGACGTCCAGCGCTTCCGGCAAAATCTTTGTGGATGCAATGGCAACCATGAAGTTGGAGTCGCCGCCCCAACGCGGAACTACGTGAACATGTAGGTGCTGAGCCACGCTGCCGCCCGCTGCCTGACCCAAGTTGATCCCTACGTTCACACCCTGCGGCTTGTATTCCGCCTTCAACACCTGAACGCCTTTGGTAACGAGCGACCAAATCTCTGCGTGTTCTTGGCTTGTAAGCAGTTCGAGGTCGGGAACCTCGCGGTACGGAATGACCAACAGGTGCCCTGGCGAATATGGGAAGGCATTAAGAATGACGAAACATGTTTCTCCGCGGTAAACAATAAATGTTTCTTCATCTGGCAAACCCGACGAGAGAATCTCGCTAAACACAGAAACTTCACTGGGCTTCGCATGTGAATCGCGCTGGACGTATTGGGCGCGCCAACCGTTCCAAATTCTGTCCAACATGGTGAGTGCTCTAGCCCCGCAGGCCTGAAATGTTTGCTGCCGATTGAGTCTCGACCCGCAGCTGCTCTATGAACGATGCAAACTTTACGTCTCGAACTACATCTCCACCGCGAGGGTTCACACCAACCGTTTGGTTGGCAACGTCGTCATCTCCTACCACTAACACATACGGAATTCTCTCTAGCTTGGCGCTGCGAATCCGTTTACCAAGTTGCTCATCTGCTGTTGAAGTGTCGACCCTGAAGCCTTCTGCAACCAACTTGTCGACAAGCGACTGGGCGTAGGCCTCGTGGCCAGATGTAACGGCAAGCACGCGAACTTGGACCGGCGCCAGCCATGTTGGAAAGGCTCCGCCGTAATGCTCGAGCAATACACCGAAGAAACGCTCTACCGAGCCGAACAGGGCTCGATGCAACATGATCGGACGGTGTCGGGCATTGTCTGCGCCAATGTATTCGAGGCCAAAGCGCTCAGGAAGGTTGAAGTCACACTGGATCGTGCTCAATTGCCATTTGCGACCAATGGCATCACGTACGTCGATGTCGATCTTTGGTCCGTAGAACGCAGCATCACCTTCCTTGACCGAATACTGAACCCCGTGACGCTCCAACGCCTCGCGAAGCGCATTGGTTGCCTTACTCCAAATCTCGTCTGTTCCTACCGACTTGTCTGGGTCACGCGTGGAAAGTTTGAACTCAAAATCTTCAAAACCAAACTTACGCAACACCGAGATCACGAAATCCAGTAACGAAGTAATCTCATCGGCCATCTGATCTTCTGTGCAGAAGATATGACTGTCGTCTTGCGTGAAACCACGAATTCGTAATAGTCCGTGCAAAGT
>CAINLH010000184.1 GCA_903850275.1 uncultured Acidimicrobium sp. | reverse complement strand
CGATTGGCTGCTTACTGGCGTGTGGGGGCGCGAAGTGCAACTTGTAACCGAAGAATGGCGATATTCGCGCGGGCCAACAGGTGCAAACGCGCCGCTGTCCTTGTGGTCTAATCGATGGAGCACGATGCCTATCGCTAGATATCCCAATTACAAAATGCCGAACCCCGACGAGCGTGCCAATCTTGACCACATGCCCGGAACCACCATCCCAGTTATCCGACAGCCTTTCGTTGAAGGTGATCTCTTGCCATTTTGGGCAATGGCAGCTCAGTTTGAGCACATCTTGTACAACCGCAAAGAAGACCCGAAGGAATCGACAAACCGAATTGACGGCAGTTACGAGAGCGACGCTGTCGAGCTGCTGCGCCACGCACTTGTGCAAGTGGAAGCCCCAACAGACCACTTGGTGCGTTTAGGACTCAATTAACTACTGCAAAAGAGGAAACGCCTGGGCAATGGCAAGCAATGACGCACGCACAGCGCCCCGTTTCTCGGCCACCGTCTTACCAAGCCGAACAATGACCAAGTCGCGTTTGGGCAATACATAAATTTGTTGGCCTTCGTAACCGGACGCCACGAGGCTGTCTTCCTCCCCCGGCAACGTCCACCAGTGAGCGCCATAGCCCAAACTTGTTTCATCATCGATAACTGTCTGCACCCGGGCGTGATCTACCCAACCGGCTGGAAGCACTTGTGTGCCATTCCAATTTCCTTCCTGCAGATACAGGTAACCGAAACGCGCATAGTCGCGTGCTGTCGCAAAAACATACGACGAACCGATAAACGTGCCTGCTGCATCAAACCGCGCAGTTGCGTGCATGCCTATTGTTGCAAAGAGTCGTTGTTGCAGCACACGTTCGATACAGCTGCTCGAGCCGTGGGTATCGCCGTATGCGTCGCCCAATATTCGGGTCACGATGTTTGTGGTGCCCGACGAATACAACCACGTGCTGTCGGGCTGGTCTGTCAGGGGCAGCAATACCGCATAGGCAGCAACATCATCTTTCCCCGAGCCGAACAACATCTCGATGACGTCGGATGAATCACCGTCTACATAGTCCTCATTCCAGGAAAGCCCCGAACGCATGTCGAGCAGGTGTTGCAGCGTGATCTGGCTACGAGAGTCGTTCTTCCACGCATCAACTGCAGCAGGCTTGCTTACATCCAGCAGCCCATCCATTTGTGCAATGCCAACAAGTGCGTGAGTAATGCTTTTGGCCATCGACCACGAGATCAGTGGCGTTGCAGCATCGGTGTCGGGGCCATAGGCCTCGGCGACAACCTTGCCGCGATGCACCACCAAAATGGCTTGCGTAATATCGGTTGCTTCGTGCTCGCCAATGGTGTCGGCTATCTGCGCCTGCACCACTTCTGCATCAACGTCTCCACCCAGTGGGCCCATCTCCCATTGCGCGGCGGGAAATCGGCTGGTGACCATATGCCTCACTGTAAACGACTACAGCGCAATCACCCGATCGCACAGTGCGTCTATGTCGGCCGAGTCGTGGCTGACAATGATCTTGGGGCCATTCAATTGCTGCAACGCCGCACGCAAATTGGTACGCACCAATGGCCGTGCCAACTCGTCCAGTGCCGACAGCGGTTCATCCAACAACACCACGCTGGGGCTGCCAACTAGCGCCCGCGCTAAACACACGCGTTGCGACTGCCCGCCCGAAAGTTGGTGCGGCAACAAACTGCGATACTGCCCGATACCGGCTGCCTCCAACTGGTTGGTAGCAATTGCTCGCGCATCACGAACACGAACACCGCGTGCCCGAAGCGCAAAGACAATGTTTTCCTCGGCTGTTAGGAATGGAAGCAACGAATGGTCTTGAAACATCATCCCAACATTCCGGTGCTCGGGTTTCACAAAAATGTCTTGTGTAGGTGAATCCAACACCACTCTGGGG
>CAINLH010000183.1 GCA_903850275.1 uncultured Acidimicrobium sp. | reverse complement strand
CTCGCCACTTGTTTCGCCGTCCCATGCAACCGGCGTGGTTGTACCTGGCTCGACAACTCGCGCATCGACACCAAAAGCAATCTGACCAACAGTGGTTCGTAACTCGGCCTGCTCGGATTGTGGCAACAATTGGTCTGCTGCAGACAACGTGCAAACCGCTGCAATTGGGCTGGTTTCGGTCATGCCCCAAGCCTGCAAAATGGGCAGGCCAGTTTGTTCGCGATATCCCTCGCTCAACGCTTTGGGAACTGCGGAACCGCCGCACGGAATTGCGCGCAATGCCGAAGTGTCTCTGCCCTTCAACTCGGGCAACACTGCCATCCAAATAGTTGGTACGCCAGCAGCCACCGTCACTTTTTCCTCGACGATCAAGTTGGCAATTGCTTTGCCGGAAAGATCTGGGCCTGGCATAACCAAACTTGCACCCGACGCGACTGCGGCATGTGCAAGGCCCCACGCGTTGGCGTGGAACATTGGCACGACAGGCAAGATGATGTCGCTCTCGCGCGCACCAAGTGAGTCGGCAGTCATTGCACCAAACGTGTGCAAGTACGTGGAGCGATGGCTGTACACCACACCCTTCGGGTTGCCCGTTGTGCCGCTGGTGTAACACATGCTTGCTGCCAGGTGTTCGTCGGTGATATGAAACTCGACGCCAGGTGTCCCCTTCATCAGCGCCTCGTAGTCGTGCATTTCAAAACCTTTAACGCTGTCGGGTACATCGCCCTTTCCGTCGTCCATGATCACCAGGTGTTTCACCGTGGTGAACGTTGGCAACAATGGCGCGATCAGCGCGAACAACGATCGGTCGATAAAGATGACTTCGTCTTCGGCGTGATTGACGATGTACGTCAACTGCTCGGGAAACAAACGAATGTTGAGTGTGTGTGCAACACGACCCGTGCATGGTGGGGCGAAGTACAGCTCTAGGTGACGAGCCGAGTTCCAGGCAAACGTGCCAACACGGCCGTCCTTGCTTATTCCCAACTTGTCGAGAACACCGCCAAGTTGGCGCGTGCGCGCAGCCCACTCGCCGTACGTTGTTCTCTCTTTGCCTGTTGCCGTGGCAGTAACAATGGTCTTTTCGCTGTGATACTTCTCGGCGCGCTCAAACAAATGCACCAAAGTCAGCGGCGTATCTTGCATTAAACCCTTCACAAAAATCCCCCTCGTCCCTGCGTGCCATAAAGGTAGCAACTGGGCTACGGTTTGCGGATGCGAAAGGCCGTACTCACGCTTACAACGATGTTGTTTGTGATTGGAACGGTGGGCAGCAATATTGGGCCGGCCCTTGTGGACGAAAAGCCAAGGCTGATTTTGATGCTCAGTTCGCGCAACCGCAACCTGTTTGGTTCGGTGCCGTACATCGACCTCGCCTCGTATATCTCCATCGGCTTTGTACGCATTCTGATCGCCGGAATTGCGTTGTACCTCGTTGGGCGCTGGTACGGCACTAAAGCCCTGGGATGGGTGGAAGGAAACATGGGCGAACTTCCCGCCATATATAAGTGGACCGAAAGAGCCGTCGACCGTGCCGGCCCCGCAATATTGGTGCTGATGCCCGGCAGCAACATCGTCTGT
>CAINLH010000182.1 GCA_903850275.1 uncultured Acidimicrobium sp. | reverse complement strand
GACTGCTCAACCCGAAGCGCATTGCCGTAATCGGTGGCGCTCCGGCGGCAGCCGTGGTGAGGCAATGTCAGAAATTGGGTTTCAGGGGCGAAATCTGGCCAGTTCACCCGACGAAGAAGGACATGCACGGCGTCCCCTGCTTTCAGTCGCTGGCTGATCTGCCCGGCATACCCGATGCAGCATTCGTTGCCGTCAACCGCCACCTGACTATTGACGCAGTTGCGCAACTTGCAAACATGGGCGCAGGCGGCGCCGTTTGTTATGCATCAGGGTTTTCTGAAACCGGCGACACCGACTTGCAAGTCAAACTCGTAGAGGTTGCGGCAGACATGCCCATTCTTGGCCCTAATTGCTACGGCTACATCAACGCACTTGACGGTGTGGCGCTGTGGCCCGATGAACACGGCTGCCTACCCGTGCAACAGGGTGTTGGCATGATTTCGCAAAGCGGCAACGTGGGCATCAATCTCACTATGCAACAACGCCATCTGCGCATGTCATACATGGTCACCGTAGGCAACCAAGCAGGCGGCGGTGTGGAAGACGTGCTCGAAGCATTCGTGCACGACAATCGTGTCACGGCCATTGGCATGTTCATCGAAGCCATCCGCGAGCCGATTCGATTTGCCCAATTGGCGCAGCTGGCATTTAAAAAGGGGAAGCGCATAGTCGCACTACAAACGGGAAAGTCCGACGCTGGCGCCCTCATTGCCGCATCGCACACCGCCTCACTTGCGGGAAACCGCGAAGCGTACGCTGCGTTGTTCGCGCGTTGCGGAGTGGCAACTGTGGAAACACCCACCGAATTAATCGAGACACTGAAGATTCTGGACAACGGTGGGCCGCTGTCTGGTTACCGCGTTGCATCGTTGTCGTGCTCGGGCGGCGAGGCATCGCTTGTAGCCGACATGTCGGAAGCAACACAACTGCGTTTCGAACCGTTCCCAGACGAGCAGCGCCAACGCATTGAAGCAACACTCACCGAGCTTGTGAGCGTTGCAAACCCATTCGACTATCACACGTTTATGTGGGGCGATAAGCCCGCAATGACATCTACTTTTTCTCAGACAATGGACGGACCGCACGACGCAACAATTTTGTTGCTTGACGCACCACCTCGCCCAGACCAAGACGCAAGCAGCTGGATAACTGCGGCCGAGGCATTTGCAGACGCTGCCAAACAAACAGAACGTCGGGCAATTGTTGTTGCCACAATCCCCGAATGCTTCTCCGACGAGATGCGCAACGCCATAGTTGCACTGGGCCTCACCCCTGCGCAGGGTTTACGCGAGGCATTGATCGCGCTAGATCGCGCTGCTTGGCTGGGCCAGCACCATCCGCTGGAGGCACCGACCGCAGTTGCTGCGCCTAAAGCAACCATTCTTGTAGACGAATCTCGCGCCAAAGAACGCCTCTCAACATTTGGTGTTGCAGTGCCAACAGGAAAGCGCTGCGCACCCACCGAAGTGGCTTCGTGTGCCAATGCGGTTGGCTACCCCGTAACCCTTAAAGGCCTTGGTTTAGCCCACAAGAGTGAAGCCGGGGCCGTTGCTGTCGGTATCCAGAACGAAGAACAGTTATTGGCTTCCATGCGCTCGATGCCAAGCGACATTGAGGAATTTCTGGTTGAACAAACCATTGTCGGCATCGTTGCCGAAGTGCTGGTGAGCATTCGACGCGCTGCGCCGTTGGGTTGGATGATCACGCTGGGCGCTGGCGGCGTACTTACGGAGTTGTGGCACGACACACAGTGTTTGCTAGCACCGGCATCCAGGGAACAGATTCACACCGCACTTCACGCGCTGCGCATTGCCCCGATACTGAACGGATACCGCGGCAAACAAGGTGCCAATGTTGAAGCACTTGTCGACACGGTAATGGCGCTGCAACAGTCGGTGGTTGGAACATCAATTGTTGAAGTAGAACTAAACCCCGTGCTAGCAACCACAACGCGTGCCGTCGCCGTAGACGCGCTCCTGATCGAAGAATCGAGCAAATAATGCCCATCATCACCACGTCGTCTCTAGATGGAACCATTCTTGAGATTGTTCTCGACAGGCCTAAAGCCAATACCATTGACGCAACCACCAGCCGCGAACTGAGCCAAATATTCGATTCGTTTAATCGCGACACGACACATCGCGTGGCAATTTTTACCGCCGCTGGCGAGAAGTTCTTTTCTGCCGGGTGGGACTTAAATGCGGCAAACGAGGGCGAAGCGTTTGACTCCGACTATGGCGTTGGCGGCTTCGGCGGCTTTCCAGAACTTCCCAACCGAAACAAGCCGAT
>CAINLH010000181.1 GCA_903850275.1 uncultured Acidimicrobium sp. | reverse complement strand
TCTATTGGCAAATCATCAAATGCATGAAACGACACCACTTTGCCATCTGTGGTGCGACGCGCACTCATGCCAAACCACACCGGAAGGCCGGTGGAAAGCGCCGCCTCGAGAGCAAGCGGAATGCGAGTTGGCTCGTACATCATCTCGAGCATGATGTGATCTACTCCCGAACTTTTCAACACATTTGCCAGCTCAAAAAGAGCGTCCGAGATTTGGCTGAGTGGTTGCGTCTTCTTTGGGTCGACTACAGCCGTTCCCTCTGCAACGGGCACCATGTGAGACAGGGAACCCGCAACGGCGATGTTTCTGCCTGCAGGTGCCAAGTCGCGAGCGCGGAGTGCGGCCTCGACTGCGATTCGATTGATTTCCTCCACACGATCGCCGAACCCTGCATCGGTCAGCATCAATCGTGAAGACGCAAATGTGTTCGCGGTAATCACGTCCGAGCCAGCCTTGATGTAGTCGAGATGAATTTGGGTGAGCAGATCACTGTTGTTCAGTGAGGCTGGGCCACACCAAGAGGCTGGGTCCATCGTGGCGCCGCGCCTTTGCAATTCGGTGCCGGTTGCGCCATCGAGAACGATTGTTTCGCCTGCATCTAGCCGACTTTTGATGTGTTGGTAGCTCATGTAGGCAACGCTAACCGCGCGAAAGATAGAGTTTGAGCGCAATGAGCATTGTTTCTCACAGTTCCACGATTGATGAGCTGCGCCAGGCCCTGGGTGACAAAGTGTCGGTCAATCAGACAATGCGCGAGCACCATTCCAAAGACGAGAGTTTTCACCTTGCGACGCTTCCCGATGCGGTGGTGTATGCAACCTGCACAGAGGACGTTGCGACAACTCTCAAAATCTGCAATAAGAACCGCACACCAGTCGTTGCATTTGGTGCGGGAACTTCATTAGAGGGCAACAGCACACCTATATATGGTGGGGTTTCACTTGATGTTTCGCAGATGGACAAAGTGTTGCGCATTAGCCAGGAAGATCTGGACTGCACATTGCAGCCAGGTGTGCGCAGAAAGCAATTGAATGAAATTTTGTCGACGCATGGGTTGTTCTTCCCTGTCGACCCGGGTGCAGACGCAACGTTGGGCGGCATGGCCGCAACGGGCGCTTCTGGCACCACCACGGTGAAATACGGCGCCATGAAAGAGTTGGTGATGAGCCTCACGGTTGTCACGCCCAATGGGGAAGTGATCACGACATCGCGCCGCGCACGAAAGACTTCCGCGGGCTACGACCTCACTCACCTTTTTGTTGGCAGTGAAGGAACCCTGGGTGTCATCACCGAATTGACTCTGCGTGTTTTTGGTATTCCAGAAGTTATTGCAGCAGCAACTATGCAGTTTCCTTCCTTACGATCAGCTGTTGATGGCGTCATCGAAGTGATTCAATACGGCATTGGCGTGGCGCGAATCGAACTGTTGGACGCTGATGCAGTTTCGGCTGTTAACAAGTATTCGGATACCAACTTGCCAGAGCAAACATTGTTGCTAATGGAATTTCACGGCTCGGCCGAGTCGACAGCAATTGATATTGCCGCCACCCGCGAAGTGCTTGAACGACATGGCGGTTCTGGTTTCGTTCAAACCACGGATGAAGCCGAGCGAAGGAAGCTCTGGCAAGCGCGACACGACACGTCGCTTGCATGTCGGTCGCTTGTTAAGAATGCCAAGAACTTCGCAACCGACGTATGTGTTCCTATTTCGCGGCTGAGCGACTGCATCGAAGAGACACAAGCCGACCTCGTTGCATCAAAGTTGTTCGGCCCCATCATCGGGCATGTTGGAGATGGAAACTTTCATGTGGTGCTGAGCGTTGACCCCGAAGACCACCCGATGGTGGAGCGAATGGAGCAATTTCATACACGCCTTGTTGAGCGCGCGCTTGCCATGGAGGGCACGTGCACAGGCGAACACGGAATTGGAATGGGCAAAATCGACTATCTGGTTGATGAACTTGGCAACGAAGCGGTTGGCGTGATGGCAACCATCAAGAAGGCGCTTGACCCCAACGGCATCATGAACCCCGGCAAAATTATTGCGGGTACGTTCTTTTAAACGAGTTACCTTCTTGTTGTAGAAGCAATCGCGCCAAGCGCGATGAAAACACTGCCCGCCACATAGCGCTGTACGAACGGCAGGGATTTACCGCGCAACAAAGTGCCCCGAAGTGCGCTAGCCAATATCGCAAATAGCGAATCGGAGATGCAGCCGAGAACGACAAAGGTTGAACCTAGGACAAGTGACTGCAGTGCAGCCGAGCCTCGGTCGGCATCAATAAATTGCGGTAAGAACGAAAGGAAAAAGAGCGCGACTTTGGGATTGAACGTGTTGACGACTATTCCCTGAGTGAAGGCTCGGCGGCGGCTCATTGGGTCGTTCAACTGACTGACGGCCTGGGGCTTTGTTGCAAGTGTGCGAATACCTATATATATGAGATAACCAGCACCGATCCATTTCACTACGGAAAACGCGGCAGCAGAGGTGGCGATGACGGCTGAAAGCCCAACAGTTGCCGCAATGACGTGCATGAAATTGCCAATCTCTAGGCCGGCAACGGCTGCGAGTGCAACATTTCGCCCATCGGCAACGCTGCGGTTGATGATGTACAGCACTGCTGGGCCAGGAATTACCAGCAAGGCCAGTGAAGCAATCCCGAACGCGAGCAAGGATTCGATCGACGGCATGAAGATAGTTTACGAAGCGATCCAGGCGGTTCTCTTTGTGCCCGATGAACGAACCCGATGGCAGGTTGATTAGCCTGTGGCTATGCGAGTTTCAGTAGACAGCGGTTCTTGCCACGGGCACCAAATGTGTGCCATTGCGGCCCCAGAAGTATTCGGCAGTGATGAACTCGGTAATGCAACCGTGCTCATTGCCGGAGATATTCCTGTAGAGCTGCAGGCGAAGGCACGTCGTGCTGAAGCAAACTGCCCGGAGCGCGCAATCATCATCACCGAATAACTGGGGGGTTATTTCATGACTGATACCCGTAAGCCTGTCGAAGATATTCTGACTGACTACGACATTTTCGATCCGGAATTTATCAAGGATCCATATTCGGCTTTCAGCGAGATCCGCGAATCTGGTTGCCCGATTGCACACACCGAGCGTTATGAAGGTTCGTGGTTGCCAACGCGCTACGACGACGTGGTTGCTATTGCTCAGGAATACGAGACATTCACCTCGCAATCAATCTTGGTCTTGCCGCCAATCCCCGGCCAGAACGAGGGTCAGTATGGCGGCGTAAAAGCACCACCAATCTCATCCGACCCACCAGAGCATCATTGGCATCGCCGACTGATTCTCCCCGTGTTTGCGCCTCAGGCAGTTGCGAAATACGAACAGGGAACGAAAGATCTGTGCAATTCGCTGATCGATGAATTTATTGATAAGGGGACAGCGGATGTGGCGGGCGATTATGCGCAACACATTCCGGTTCGAGTAATTGCCACCCTTCTGGGTGTGCCGCTGGAGATGGAGTCCGACTTCACTGCATGGGTTCGTGCAGCGCTAGAGAACATCACCGATGTTGAGGGCCGCAAGTGGGCTCGACAAAACATCATCCAATTCTTCTTGGCTCAGGTGGAGGATCGAAAGAACAATCCACGCGAGAACGACTTCATTTCCGAGTTGATGAACACCGAAGTTGAAGGCAAGAAAGTGCCGCTCGATTATGTGTTGGGCGTGTGCAACTTGATGTTGGTTGCCGGTGTCGACACCACGTGGTCGGCAATTGGTTCGTGCATGTGGCACATGGCCCAGCATCCAGAACACCGCAAAGCATTGCGCGACAACCCGGAGTTGTGGCCAACAGCCATTGAGGAACTACTTCGTGTGTATGCGCCAGTGACGATGGCTCGCGTGTTGTCGAAAGACGCCGAGTTTCAGGGTTGCCCAATGAAAGCGGGCGACCGAGTGTTGATGGCATTTCCCGCTGCCAACCGCGACCCGCGCCAGTTTGAGAACCCCGATGAAGTGATCTTGGACCGTGAGCACAATCGTCACGTTGCATTTGGATCGGGTATTCACCGCTGCGCGGGCAGCAATCTTGCCCGCTTGGAAGTTCGCGTTGCATTGCAAACATTCCTTGAGCGAATACCTGAATTTGAACTGGTTAACCCCGATGACGTGACGTGGGCTGGCGGTCAGGTGCACGGCCCACGCCGCTGCATGGTCAAGTTTTAGTTACTTCACCTCATCGTCGATCAACGCCATGTGATGGTGTCCTTCGACATCAATCTTTGGCAACAGTTTGTTTAGCCAGGCTGGTATCCACCAGTTTTTGTCGCCAAGTAGTTCCATCGTCGCTGGCACTAACACCATTCGCACGATTGTTGCATCAATGAACACTGCCGTGGCTAGACCCAAGCCGAACAGTTTCAGCTGACGGTCGTAACCGAGGACGAATGCAGAGAATACGAACACCATGATGAGGGCCGCAGCCGTAATCACGCGTGCGGTTGCGGTGAGGCCGTCGGCCACAGCTGTTGCATTGTCGCCGGTTCGGTCGTATTCCTCTTTAACGCGAGACAACAAGAACACTTCGTAGTCCATAGACAAGCCAAAGACAATGGCGAACAGCATCATTGGAGCCCAGCTTTCAATTGGGCCTTCTTTGCCAACACCAATCAGGTTCATGCCCCAACCCCATTGGAAGATGGCAACAATGACGCCGTATGCGGCACCGATGGAAAGCAGGTTCATGATTACTGCTTTGAGCGGTACCAGCACGCTTCGGAAAACTGCCATCAACAACAGGAACGAAAGCGACAACACTCCAACAAAGAGCAACGGCATGCGCCCGCCAATGCCATCTGCAAAGTCGACACTTGCTGCTGTGAAACCGCCAACTTTTGCCTCGACTCCCGTTGATGGGATGAAGTCGCTACGCAGCATGCGAATGAGGTCGGTAGTTGCCTCATCCTGCGGCGCAGTTGTTGGGTAAGCAATGACCAACGAAAGGCTGCCATCTTGCGAGGCGGGTACACCTTGGGCGAAAGCAATGCCGGGAACGGTGCTGATGCGATTGACAAAACCTGCAAGCGCATCTGGGTTCGCAGCAGTTTCTCCCTGCACCGTGATGAAGAGTGGGCCATTGAAGCCTGGGCCGAAACCTTCGGCGAGCATGTCGTAGGCCCTGCGAACCGTGGAATCTGTTGGCGCATTGCCATTGTCGCCGAAGCCAAGACGGATGGAAGCAAGCGGAGACGCAAGCACTAAGAGGATTGCAGTTGCAGCAAGTGCTGCCGTCCATGGCCGGCGCTGAATAAAGCGGCTCCAGCGATACCAAAACGTTAACTCTTTGGCTTTTTGGACACGCTTTGGAACAGCCTTGCGCAATGGCTTCACCACGAAACTGAGCAACGTGATGACTACGGCAGATGCGATGCCGGCAAAGAAGATTGGTAGGGAAGTGGCGACCACTGAAACGAATGCGAACACGACGAATGCAATGAGTGCAATCAATGCTGCGCGCGTAGTGACATCGATTCGATGCTTGACCATTGCCAACAGCGAAGGCAGCAAGGTGATTGAAGCAATCATCATGAGCAACACGCCAATGACGGCACCGATTGCAAGGCCGCGAGCAAATGCAAGGCCCATGAGGAAGAGCCCGAGAAGCGAGATGATTACGGTGATACCTGCAAAAATGACTGCTCGTCCCGAGGTATCTACGGCGTCGACAACTGCGTCTTCAACGCTGAGACCATTTTCCAGGCCTTCTCGATATCGAGTGACGATAAACAGCGCGTAGTCGATGCCCACACCGAGGCCAATCATTGCAACGAGTGAAGTGGTGAAGTCGGGCATTGGTAGCAAGTTGCTGAGCACGATGACGAGCGAAGTGCCCACGCCCAAACCAATGAGCGCAGTTCCAATTGGCAGACCCATCGCAAGAACAGAACCAAAGGCAAGCACCAAGATCACAATCGCGGCGAGTAGGCCGTATGCCTCACTTGCTGGAAGTTCGAATTCGGCAAAAATGTTTCCGCCGTACTCGATGGTGAAGTTTGGAATTTCAACTTTCTCGCCAATTTTCTGAATCTCTTCGGAGAGCGTGATGAGTTCGGTCTGCGAACGAATGGTTACGTCTAGCGAAGCAAAGGCTGTGGTTCCAGCAGGGTTGATTTGGCCTTCGGTATCAAACGGGCTGGTAACCGTGACACCGCTGAGTGCGCCAACCTCGCTGAACATGGTGGCCATTGCCGCTTTGATTTCGTCTGTTACGACACCTGCTGGCGATGTAAAGACAATTTCGCCAGAGAACCCTGCGCGGTCTGGGCTGTTGGCTTCGAGCAACTGCTGTACGTCGTTAGCTTCGCTTTTTGGTAATTCAAACTCGGTACTGAAACTGGAGCCCATTGAACCGGCGGCAACTCCAAGCGCGACCAAAAGTACGAGCCAGAAACCAACCATTTCACGACGACGGCGAACGCAAAAACGAGCAAGATTTTGAAGCATGGGGGACTTTCTTTCGGGGGTGTACGCAACGGCTAGGCGTGCTGATTACAC
>CAINLH010000180.1 GCA_903850275.1 uncultured Acidimicrobium sp. | reverse complement strand
CATTTTGATTATGGCTTTCATCGTTGGTGTTATTGCCGCGGTGTACCCGGCATGGCGCGCCACGCGCACCGACATCATCTCGGCAATCGCCACCAACTAAAAGGTGAAGCTATGAAGCCGTCGGAAATCACGCCAGAGATGGTGCAGTTTTTGCGCGACAGACACTTGGCAACGCTCACCACGCTTCGCCAAGATGGCTCGCCGCATGTTGTTGCAGTTGGTTTCAGTTACGACGTCGAGCAACAGCGTGCACGCGTGATCACTTTTTCAACGTCACAAAAAGCAAAGAACGCTTTGCTTGGCGGAAGAGCCGCAGTTTCGCAGGTGGATGGCGGCCGATGGTTAACGCTCGAAGGTGTTGCACATCTTGTTACGCGCGAGACCGACCCCGACGAAGTACAACGTGCGGTTGCTGGATACGCCGCCCGGTATCAAGAACCGAAGGAACGCGACAACCGCGTTGCGGTGATTATTGAAGTCGACCGCATCATGGGTCGGGCGTAACCGAGTCAGTGCGTGTTGTGCTGGCTGTTGCCGCGCGCAGAAATTACATCTTGCATAAACATCTGGGCTGCTGGATGCTGATCGACATACATTCCGTCGCGCTCAATCGATAACGGCGTGAAATTCGGCCTGACCAAAGGCTGATGGGCCGTTTGGCAGCCTGGGCACCAGTAGAGCACCCTGCTGGCTTCGCCGTGGTGGGCAACCCGAATCAAGTCACCACAGCGGTGACAGGCTTTGCCTTGTCGGCCGTATGCGGCCAAATCGTGCGCTACACCCTCGGCGCTCTTGTGCGCAGGGTGAACATAATTTGATTGCAACATTTCGTATGCCAACTGCACAAGCTCTCGACACTCGGCGCGCTTCAACGTACCAATTTGTGCCCAAGGATGAATCTCGCAAGCCCACAAAATTTCGCAGCGATACACATTGCCGACGCCAACCATGATGCGCTGGTCGTGCAGCACTTCCGAGATGGTTTCGTCGCGCTCCTCGTACCCCATCATTCTGTCGACACACTCTTCAATGTCGGCCGATGGCGATCTGAGATCGGGTCCAAGTGTTCCTAACAATGGGTGACGCCGCGGGTCGAAGTCGCGATATGTTTCGACACTCGAAGAATTGAAGCATGCTGCAACCCATTCATCGACTTCGACAACCACATGCGCACTGTCTTGCGACTTTTTCCACACTTCACCTTGCCGATACAAGTGCCAACCGCCAAGCAGGCGCAGTTGTGTTTCCAAAACCATTCCGTCGTCCCAAACAATTTCGATGCTCTTGTTATGGCTGCGCACTTCTTCAATGGTGCTGCCAACTTCAGGCAAAGGGCCAGCAGAAAGAGGTGTACTTATTCGAATTAATTCTTTACCGATGAGCGCCGTTCGCAATGCAACTGCACTGCGATAGAGGGCGCTTTCCGACATGACTAAACATTATTCACCCCCATCATTAGAGTGAGGGATCTCCCCCGCTTCTCATCATGACTTCTCCCGACGAACAACAACATCACGACGACGAGTCGGCGATGATCAGGCGTGCCGCGCAGCGTTACGGAACAGTTGGCGCGATGTTGGCCGGCGGAATGGTGGTCTTCGACAAGTTGCTTGGTCGAAAACCAAAAGAAGATGCCGCAATCATCGTTGAGGCCTCCGGCGAACCAGGCGACATCGATACAGATGGCATCAACTTCGTTTTAGACGACAACACCACCGTCAGTTCGCCCCCGCCACAGGCTCGTTTGGGCCTCCGGCGCCAAGTGCGAAAACGGCGCAGGGCCAACACCCACAAGGATTTGCTGCCCTAAGGCAGTTGGCCAACCGAGCCCAACGCAAGGCGCACCAAGCGGTCGTGGCCGCTTGTCATCTCGCGCTTCATCTGGTCGCTAACAGCCTGCTCGGGTGTGAACCATCCCAAGTCGAGCGCCTGTTGCGTTGGGTGACAGTCGCCAGAAACAGGAACTACGTACGCAAGGCTCACTGCATGATGGCGCGGATCGTGGAAACCACTGATCGTTGGATCGGGAAAATATTCGACAACGGTGAACGGTGCGGGTTCGGTTGGAATCTTTGGCAGAGCCAGTGGCCCCAAATCTTTTTCGAGATGCCTAATCAATGCCTCACGGATTCGTTCGCCCAAGAGCACTCTCCCAGAAACAACCGTGCGGCTGATGTTGCCATCGGGTGCCTGACGCAACAACATGCCCACATGCGTCACCTGGCCCATGTCGTCAACCCGCACTGGCACGGCGTCCACGTACACAAGGGGCACCTGCCCACGCACATCACTCAGGGTTTGGGGGTCGAGCCAATTGGTTCGCACGTCGATATGGTCGGTCACCAGCGCACCTCGTTTTCGTAGTTCGGTTTCCATTGTCTCAGATGTGTGAACGCCGTG
>CAINLH010000179.1 GCA_903850275.1 uncultured Acidimicrobium sp. | reverse complement strand
GATGTCAATGATTCCGTTGTGTGACTCCACGTCTTGCGTGGCTGCGGGTTGCACGGCAACGGTTTGTGTTGGCAAGGGAGTTGCTAACAACCACGCGCTATACACACGATCAGCCGAAGCAATTCCAGGCGGCGTCAACTCTTCAATTCGTGCGTTTAAAGCCGTTGGTGGCGAGCCGTACATCGTTGCCCGTGGTGAAGGTGCACACATTTTTGATGTCGAGGGCAAGCGGTATATCGACCTCGTGCAAAGTTATGGCGCGGTCATTTTGGGTCATGCGCATCGCGCAATCACGTCGGCGCTTGTGGCCGCCGCCGGCGACGGCACATCGTTCGGCGCGCCAACCCCAAGGGAAATGAAACTTGCCGAAGCTATTCGTGAGCGAGTACCAAGCTGTGAGCGAGTGCGTCTCATGAACAGCGGCACCGAAGCAACTAGCACCGCTGTGCGTCTTGCCCGCGGCGCAACCGGTCGCAAGCGCATTATTACGTTTCATGGAAACTTCCATGGCGCAACCGATGCCTTATTGGCAGCCGGTGGCAGTGGAGTTGCAACGCTTGGCATCCCTGGCACTGCAGGTGTCCCGGAAGAAGCAGTTGCCAACACGATTGTTGTTCCTTACAACGTCGTTCCCGAAATTGGCAACGATGTTGCGGCAGTAATTGTCGAACCGGTGGCAGCCAACATGGGCGTCGTTGCGCCAGCCGCAGGCTTTCTTGAAGGCCTCCGCGCAGCATGCGACAAGGCGGGCGCTCTACTTATTTTTGACGAGGTCATCACTGGCTTTCGTCTCGGGTCGGGCGGTGCGCAAGCGAAGTACGACGTTCGCCCAGACATCACGTGTTTCGGGAAAGTAATCGGCGGCGGCCTGCCCATCGGCGCAATTGGCGGATCGCGCTCGGTCATGGAGCACCTCACACCAATTGGCAAAGTGTTCCATGCCGGAACTCTTGCAGGCAATCCGCTCGCAACTGCCGCGGGCCTTGCTGCACTGAATGAACTGACGCCCGATGTGTATATGGAACTTTCGGCGCGCGCGCGTCAACTTGCAACTATCTTGCGCGATGCATGTGCGAGTGCGGGCATAGTTGCACAGTTTCCTGTGGTCGGCACTCTCGTGGGAGCATTCTTCGGAAACGAAATTCCAACAAATTTCGACGAAGCAAAACAGACCAACGAAAAAATGTACGCAGCATTTTTCCACGCCATGTTGCGCGAAGGCGTTGCGATGGCCCCCGGTGCTTACGAGGCCCTATTCGTTGGTGTTGGTCACGACGATGCCGTGATGCAGCAGTTGGGCGAAGCCGCACATCGTGCAGCAGCCAGCGCTGTTCGCACGCAATAGATTTATTGCATGCGCCTGTTTCTTTCTGCACGGTTGTGGGCAACATTTGGCGTGCTCGCGGTGCTTGGTCTTGTCACGTTTGGAATGTACGCATTCGTTTCTGGCGGTTCGTCGGCGTCTGGAAACTCGCGTGCGTTACACAACATTGATTTGATTGCGGCGGTTACGGGTACTCAGCCCGACGAAGGCTGGCAAGTAGACAACGGAAAAACGGTTGGCAACATTACGTTGACCTTGGACGATGGGCGAATCGTTGCCATTGTCGACGGCACCCCAAGCGAGGTGTCGTGCACAAATTTCACCGATCCATATGCGTGCGTGTTGCTTGCCGACACGCTGGGATCTGCAGTGATCTGGTTTGCCTATGTGCCAGCCGATGAAAAGAACGGCAAGCAAATGCTCACGCTTCCCGCGTTGGTTGATATGCAGGCAGGCGGAGATTTGGGAGTGCTGCAAAACGACCTAGTGATCAAACTTGCAAACGGCGTCGATCGCACGTGCGAATCCGAGACGGCAACGCTTCGAGAGTTCATCACCAAGTACTCGTCCAACAGCATTTCAATGTTGGATTTACTTGCCGATGAGATCACCGAAGTGATCTGTGTTTCGCAATAGTTATTTTGCCGAAGGGCGTGCTTCGGTGCCAACAAATGCTGGTGGCTTTGGAAGCGAGGCAAAATCTTTGTCAAGTGTTGCAAACGATGTAGCACCGTTTTCAAGTGCAAGGAAAATTTCAGACTCTGGTGAACACCATGTCTCGAATTCTTCTTTCCACTCTTCACTTGCTGCATCTGCTCCACTTATTGTGTAGCGCTCGTGGCAAACAACGCCCAGAATTTCTGCTTCGGTCAGCGCGCCGCCCAGCATTTGGCCCTGCTGCGGCATGGGGTTGCCGTTGTATGAAAGCGGTGCATGCGCGCCGCCTTCGCGGTCTGGGTTTCCGTACACCGTGAGTTCTTTGGCGACGTAGGCCTGGCTTCCGGTGTAAACGAAGTTCAGCATGTCTTCAATCTTTGGGAAGGTCTTCAGCACTTCACCATTTGCAAAAATTCGACCGGCTCCGCCTTGGCCTGCTGCGCCGTGGCATCCTGCGCACGATCCATAAACACCGGCACCGATTGCAAGTGGTCCTTCAACTGTTTGCTCTCGCGGTTGCAATGCCAAAAGATAAATAAACGCCCACAAAGGAAGCAAGCTGAGTGTTGCCATTGCCCAGAATGGAATTTTCTTGCGCGTTTTCGCAGCAGTGACATAGGCAGGGTCTGGCTTTGGTGGTGGGGGTGCGGCTGGTGCGGCGGCAACCGGTGCAGCTTTAGCAACGGCTGGGGCAGAAGCAGCGGGTGCTGCAGGGGCCGCGTCACCCGTTTCGCCAGCCAACGCGCCGCGACGTTCCTTCGAGCGCTTCAGCAGGTGTTCTGGTATCTCGGTCACGGTTCTCCACTCTAAATCAACTTGGAGCGCTTGAACCAATATGCGCGAGGTCTGGGGTGCCAAGTGCGCAAGGTCACAGGGTTGCACGATCGCACGAAGTGGCTGTTTGCGCCCGTTTGCACCCTTCCCGACTAGTCTCGGAAGCGTATTTACAGAGCGTTCTGACGGTGAAAGGTAATCCCTGCGACCCATGCTGGCAATAGACATTCTTCGATGGCCTGGAGTGAACCAAGCGTTTCTCTTCTCGTTTGCTCTTACTCTTGCGATGTCGTACGTCATTGTGCTCGTTGGTAAACGACGTCCTGTAGATCGCAAAGCAACCTGGGGCGAGGCAATCTTTGGTGCCACATATGTCTTTGCTGTCATGTTCATCGCGTTCGGAGTGGTGCCTCACCAATTCATCGACCATGCCGACAAGAACTTGGGATGGCGTAAAGACAAAATCATCTTCGGACCCTTCGACATATTGAAGCCACAGTCGCAAGGCGGCCCATTTCCGTTCGACATGAGTTACGAGGCAGTTCGCGACATCATGGTTGTCGTTATTCACGCCATTTTCATTGGACTCATGATTTACCTGTTTAAGTGGTGGCAAAACCGCGGAAACGTGAAGCCACAAGAGATCGAGACCTCTACCTATGGCCGTCCATTGGTGCGCAAGAACTGATTTGACATGACGAAGACTGACGCCAACCCACCAATGCCGGAATGGTCCGACGAGTATCAACTCGTCGAGGTCGATGCCGACTATCTCGCTAAGGCTGTAAAGCCAAAGCAGTTCATTCATATCGATCAGAGCGAATGCATCATGTGCGAAGGCTGCGTGGACATTTGTCCATGGAAGTGCATTCACATGGTTGCACCGGAAGCAATTGCCGAAGCGCAAGGCACCGAGATGCCAGGCTCCGATCCTTCGGACAATGTGTTGTTCATTATCGACGACGACGTGTGCACGCGATGCGCTTTGTGCGTCGATCGTTGCCCAACAGGAGTAATCATTTTGGGCAAAGTTGGCGCACCCGCGGCAACTGGTGATTCACATATGCGCACGGCCAATCATGGCTATGCCTACGGACTGCGGTTGTAAAAGTTTCAGGAACACGGAGAAATAGTTATGGCAAGCACAATCGAAGAAAAGCCCCGCCTCACGCTGAAAGAGCGTGGCGCTGCACTAGGTCAGTCGCTACTCGGCAGCCAGGCATGGAACTCTATTTTCCGTCCCGGCTCCATTTTCCGTAAGGGCTACACCGACTCGCCGCGTAACCGTTCGTACGTCATCATGAACTCGGTGCTGTATCACTTGCACCCAGTAAAAGTGAAGCGACACGCGGTAAAAGTGAGTTACACACTGTGCCTCGGCGGCCTCAGCTTCTTCCTGTTTATTTTGCTTACTGTCACTGGCATTTTCTTGATGTTCTTCTACCGACCAACTGCGGCCGATGCATGGCAAGACATTCAGTCGCTGCAAACTTCTGTGACGTTCGGTTTGATGGTGCGCAACATGCATCGTTGGGGTGCACACCTCATGGTGCTCAGCGTGTTTTTGCACATGGCGCGCGTTTTTTACCATGGCGCATACAAAGCACCACGCGAATTCAACTGGGTAATCGGCGTTATCTTGCTCACGCTCACATTGCTCTTGTCTTTCACCGGTTACCTGTTGCCGTGGGACCAACTTGCATTGTGGGCCGTTGCCGTAGGAACCAACATGATGGGCTATTCGCCGGTCATCGGTTCGCAAGTTCGTTTCGTGCTGCTTGGCGGTACCGAAATCGGGGCCGAAACATTGCTCCGTTGGTATGTGTTGCACGTGTTGCTCTTCCCGTTCGTCACGGTCATCTTCCTCGCCATTCACTTCTGGCGAGTGCGTAAAGATGGCGGAATTTCGGGCCCATTGTGATCGCCGTACGTACCGAAAGGATGATCTGACATGACCGAGATTCCAGAGCACCTCTTGAAGCGCGCGCAAGCTGCGCGTGACAAAGCTGCGGCCGAATCTGGCGCTAGCGCAACCGAAGGTGGCGAAGCAACAGACTCACGCATCCCCGCACATTTGTTAGAGCGCAGCAAGGCAGCGAAGGCTGGCGCAAGCGGCGGCGTAGCCGTTGCCGATCGACCAGCAACTGCAGTTGTCGCTGCACCTGCCGCGGGTGGTTTGCCAACTGGCGCAGGCCCAGGTGGGCACACGCAACGTTTGCTTACGGTTGTCAAATCAGGATCAATTCAAGATGTGAAAGCAGTGCCTGTCGACAAGGTGCACACGTGGCCACACTTGCTCGGTATCGAATTTGTTGCATCGCTTGCATGCACCGCCTTCTTGTTCATGTTCTCGTGGTTCGTGAACGCACCGCTACTTCGCGCTGCAAACTTCAACCAAACGCCAAACCCGTCTAAAGCACCGTGGTACTTCTTGGGCTTGCAAGAGTTGCTCACTATGTTCCACCCGATGATTGCTGGTGTGACTTTGCCAGGCATGGGTCTTATTGCCTTGATGTTTGCTCCATATATGGATCGCAACCCATCGAACAAACCAGAAGATCGCAAGTTCATGACCAGCCTGATGACCGTCCACCTCATGTTCTGGGCGGTGTTGGTGATCATTGGTTCGTTCTTCCGTGGTCCAGGCTTCAACTTCACGTTCCCATGGCGTGACGGAATCTTCTTCGAGCTCTAAGGCGACACGTATATATATGAGTACCTCACAAATCATCACCATCGCCGTTGCAGTGCTTGTCGTTGCAGCCATTGGCCTCGTACTTACTGGCGTGCGCCGCACAGACGTGCGCGGCGTTGGCTCGCTTGCGCGTGAAACACGCAAGAAGGACCGCGGCAAAGTAAATCCTGAAGCAATGACTGGTCGGCAAGTTGAGGCCGCGGCCTCCGCATCACGCAGCGTTGTTCTTGCTGCACCAAAAGCAGAAATCGAGCCTTGGTCGCCACCTGATGCAGAAGCATTGGGCGTAACTCGTCGTCAGTTTTTTAACCGCGCAAGTGTCACGTTGATGAGCGCAAGCCTCGGCGGCTTTGGCGCTGCAGTAATCGCATTCCTTTGGAAGGGTTCTTCCGGT
>CAINLH010000178.1 GCA_903850275.1 uncultured Acidimicrobium sp. | reverse complement strand
CCGCGCTGCGGGTCGGACTCTTCGAGCAAACTCCAACCTTCTTCTTGCAGTGCCGCGGAAATGGTTGCCGCGTTAGCAACTGGGTCGTTGCCTAATGAAGGCGTAGTTTCCAACACCTCGGCACCAACCAAGAAATTGCCATCTCTAATAATGGTGATCGGTTCGGCAGGATGCCACGTTGGTTCTGGGCCTTTAAGGCCGATGCCGTACGTCCACCAAATGGCACCCATCGTCATCATCCAGCCAAAGAAACTGGCAAGCACGATCAAGATGCCGAGTCGGGCACCAACGTTGCTGCCAACGATGAGATACGTGCCGCCAATGAGCACGACTACCGCAATGAGTACAACGACAACGCCACGAAGACCCGGGTCGAAATTAATCGCGAACAATGTATTCAACATTTACAAACCTCTCACGTAGTCGACAACTGCAGAAATTTGTTCGTCGGTGAGCATCGCACCAAATGCTGGCATGCGTCCGCTGCCTTGGCCCTGCTCGCCATAGCGCTTGCCATATTCGCTGCCGCCCTGAATGAAACTGACCATGTCGGACTTTTGCGGAAATTGGCGAACGGCCGAACCACCGGTGAGGTTGGGGCCAAAGCCGCCGCCGCCGGTGATTTGTGGGTCGCCATATGACCAGCCCTTGGTGTGGCAACGTGCGCAGGAATAGTTGCCGCTACCCAAATCCAAATTGAAGAGTGCCTCGCCAATAGTTGAATAGGTTCCGGCCTTGACCAAGCGTTCTGCTTCAGTTTGAATTTCATCTTGCTTAGCAACTGGCAAGTGTCCGCCATCGCAAGTTCGTGGGTCGGCATCTACAACCAAGCAATTCTCGCGAGGAATTTGGATGCTCTTGAGATATTCGATCAGCGTCTGAATCTGTTGATCGTTCAGTGGGCCTCCACCTTTGATACCCCAAGGCGACATCGGTGAGAACGGACGGCCGTAGTCCAAAATGAAGCGCACTTCTTCTTCGCTATAGCGGTAAAAAACTGTGTTGATAGCAGGTGCTTTCCAACTGATTTCTTTTACTTCACCAGTTTTTGGATCGGCCATTGTGGTGTTTGCAGCGCCACCAGGCCCGCCCATTCCGCCATGGCATCCAGCGCAGTTGAAGCCGCCGTTTGCGGTTACATCAAAAAGGCTTCCACCCCAGTGTTCAAAAATGTTGTCCCATTCTTTGATTGCGCCAGCTTGACGGCTTGGCTCCAAAATCCAGTAGAGCGGCAACGTGATGGTGATGACAGCAAGAAACAGCAAACCGATCAACTGCGTGCGCTCGATTTTCTTTCCTTCAAGAATTTCGTCGTCGTAGTAAGGCTTGCGGTTTGCAGCCAATTCGATTTCGGAGCCAATTTCGGCGCGGCTCTTACGAATGTTGAAGAGACCGTAAACAATCCAGCCGCCGATGGCGGTAATCAGCACGAACCAGGCAATGTCGGTAGTAACTGCTGCGAACATTAGTGACCTCCACCCACGCAGTGTGGGCCTTCTGCTTCTTGTCCGGTGGTGTTGGTGCCAATTGGTGGGCCACCAAACACGGTGCCTGTATCAACAACAAGAATTCCGTTGGCAACAGAAACACCGAAGTGGTCCATGCCGCGTGGCGCTGGGCCGCCCTTCTTTTCACCAACTCGGTTGTATTGCGAACCGTGACATGGGCATTCAAACCACTGCGAACTTGCACAATTTGGAACACGGCAACCGAGGTGCGGGCACTTTTGATATAGCGCCATCACTCCTGCTTCCAAGCCAGCAAACACTGTTGTCTGCGCGCCGTAAACAGCCTTAGCTTTGGACAGACCTTCGCGCGGATATTCGGTAATCCATGCGCGG
>CAINLH010000177.1 GCA_903850275.1 uncultured Acidimicrobium sp. | reverse complement strand
TCACCAATGAGTTGCGACGTGAGGTCGGTGAGTTTCGCCGAGACCGTTCGGGGATCCTCACCCGTAATTAGGTAAATCGTCACTTCCCCACTCTGTCAGATGGGTGCGGCGCGCAAGGAAAAAACACCAACAAATTGCTAAACAAACCATGATTAGCCACAGAGCCGCATTGACGAGCCCACCGGGTTGCACGGACTCGCCGATAACTGCAACCCACCACACCCAGCGCACCGCGAATGTGATTGGAAGCATCAGCAAGCCGCACACAGGCGACATCAGGCTCACTTCGGAAAGCATGCCCACCACTAAGCCCATTGGCAATCCCACCAACATGACAGCACCAGCGATTGGAACCGCTAACAAATTGGTTGCAATTGCAACGATTGGAGCAGAGCCGAATACGAACAACGTGATGGGCATAACCCCCAACTGCGCGCCAAGTGTTGTGGATAGTGCACCCGACAGCCACGGTGGCCCCAAAAGAAACTTGGCAATTATTGGAGTGAGCACAATGAGCCCCGCCGTCGCAAAACTCGACATCCAAAAACCAACGGACCAAGCAATGAGCGGATCGATCAGCAATAGCGCACCAAGCGCAATTGCCAATATGCGCAGAGGCGGAACGTCACGGCCGCGGGCAACGCCATATGCACTCAGTGCCGCCATGACCGTTGCGCGGATGACGCTGGGTTCTGCGCGTGTGAGCACAACAAACCAACCCAACAAAAAAATGGTGGCAATAAGACGCCAACGCGACTTAGCGCGAACCAAGAGTGGTGCCGCGACAGCAAGCAAGAATGCAACGTTTTGTCCTGACACGGCAGTGAGGTGAGATAGCCCAGAGCCTCGAAACGCTGCGATCATTTCTTTCGTTTGCTCACGATCATCACCGATCAAGAGACCCATATAGAGCGATGCCTCCTCATAAGGCATAAACCGCGTGGACTTCTGCAACACCCCACGCAACCGATTGGCGCTGCGAAATAGCGGTGCGCCAGCGCCGGCCGTTTCGCTCACGCTGATGAGCGTTGCCACGCCGACGATGTGCCGCGACCGATAGCGAGACAGCTTTCCCGGGTCGAGTCGTTGTCGCAGCGCACTCACCGAGACCACCTCGCCAACTTGTCGCCCGTTCAATCGGCGACCCTCTAAACCATAGGCATAGACAATGAAACGTTGCCCTTCGATGCTGAGTACGCATTGCACCGCACCGTTTCTCCACTGTGGATCTTCCATAATTTTTGCAGCACCTTGATACGCACCGAGTTGCGGTGATTGCGCATGATGCAACGAACTCGTGCCGCCAGCGATACCCACAATCAAAAGGCAAACAAAGAACCACCGACGAAACTTGCCACGCAGCGCACACAGAGCTGCGCCAATACCAATCGCTCGGAGCAGCACCGCAACGCCGCTTGGGACGCCAACGAATACCGATGCGCGCGTGCCCACGATCAATGCGAAGACCGCTGCATAGATGAAACCATTGGAGAGATGTTGCGTTGCGTACGATTGAGTCGTGGTCGAACGTGAAGAGGTAGGGCTGGCACGCTCACCGCGAGTTGTGCCGGATGGCATCATTGCCCACCGAACCATGCTGCGCCACCGCGGCGGAGCCGTTGCGGTTGTTGCTTCATTGCTACTCGCGCTAATTGGACTAGTGCTTGTTGCACTACCTGGCCCACTCACTGGCGTGATTGGTTTTTTGCTGCTTGTTGCTGCTCTTCCGGTGCTGCCCATTGTTGGTGTACCAGCGGTTTCTGCTGCATCTAGTTATTTCTTGGCGACCGTTGCCAGTTGTGTCTTGTGGTTTGCGGTTGGGCACCTGTCTTCGAGGAGAGCAACTCGCCGAGCAATTGCCAGTTGGCCCGAGTGGTTTCGCGAGTACCGACCGCTTGCTATTGGAATTTGGATTGGTGCATTGCTTGCGCTTGGCGTAAGTGCCATTGTTCTTGGAGCCTTGTAACAACGCGATCACACCGTTACTTGCTCGCGCATTGCATCCAACTTTGCGGGCCCGATCCCCCGCACGTTGAGCAAGTCCTCGACAGAACCAAACGGTCCATTTTTAGTTCGATAATCGATAATTGCTTTTGCAGTCGAGGGACCCACACCAGACAACGTGTCGAGATCGGACATCGATGCTGTATTGATGTTTATTTTGGTGCTGCTTGCGCCTTCGGGCGCGCTTGCGTGAGGAGTTGGCGGAGCATTGACGCCAGGAAGTGGCCGAGGGATCGGTGCACGAACAACGACTGAACCCCGACGCGGAACAAATATTTGTGCAGCATCAAATAGAGCGGCTGCAAGATTGATGACATCGACGTCGGCATGTGCAGTGGGCCCGCCCGCGGCATCTACCGCATCCACCACGCGGGCTGTTCCTGGAAGTTGGTACACACCTGGCCTCAACACTTCGCCCGCCACATGTACTCGAATAAATGTGGGAATTGCCGCTGCTCCTGGATTGTTCGTCCCACCAGAAGACACCACGGAAGTGGTTGCAAAGACAATTGCCGACTCTGGCGGTGGCGGAGGAACCCGCAATACCCACCATGCGCCCAAAGCCACGCAGAGCACGCCACCTGCTGTAGTGGCTATGCGGCTAACGCCCCACCACTGGACCAATTGGCGCAGTCGTGCATACACGACTTACATGTGTACGAACCTAGAACAGTTGTGCAGTGAATTTCTTGCGATGACCCGCTGTTCTTGGATCATTCACGCCCATAGTTTCCAAGATTGCAAGATATGCAGAGCGAGCGTCATCATCTTGCTTCACTTTCGGCAGCAAATTGGACAGTTGTTCATCAAAGTCGTCGGTGGGTGCAAACGCCAGTTTTGCTTCATCGATGAGTAATTGAATTTGTGGTGTAGAAGGAATGCTGGTGAGCATTGCAAGTGCCGCCGGAATATCGCTTCGACTGATCAGCAATTTGGCTAACGCGACCACCACCAATTCGTTCGTTGGCTCAAGCGTAAATGCAGCGCGCAGGCTTGTTTCGTCGCCCAGCGCAAGAAGCGATTCGACGGAAACCAATTCCTCGCCCGGAATGAGGCCGCGGACAAATTCTTCAATGACATGTTCTGGGTATGCGCCAACGAAGCCATCGAGCACAGCGCCGTCCTTCATCGCATAGACAGCGGGGATTGACTGCGCCTTGAATGCTGCAGCGATAGCCGGGTTCTGATCCACGTTGACTTTTGCTAACACCACTCTGCCGTTGGCCGCCTTGGTGAGTTTTTCAAGAATCGGTCCGATGGTTTTGCAAGGCTCGCACCACGGGGCCCACAAGTCGACAATGACGGGCACTGTTGCCGAACGGTCGAGCACTTCGGCCTGAAACGACGCGTCAGAAACATCAAGAATCATTGCCCAGACGCTACCGCCCAGTGTGCAAGCAAGCCCTATGCGCGAGTAGTTTGCTACCTGATGATCGAGCAATCCGGAGTCCCAGCAGGCATCAATCAGCCACAGGTAGAAAACTGGCTGTCAACAAATATTGCTGGTGCGAGCGCGCCTTTCACTTACTCACTCATTGCAGGTGGACACTCCAACCTCACTTTTCTTGTAACCGATGCAAACAACACGAAGTTTGTTCTCCGTCGTCCACCGCTCAGCCATGCGCTTGCAAGTGCACATGACATGGGTCGCGAGTTTCGGGTTATTTCTGCACTTCAAGACTCCCCCGTTCCAGTTGCCCCAGCGCTTGGTCTGTGCACCGACGTTGCGGTCAACGACGCCCCGTTCTATGTCATGGGCTTTGTGGAAGGGCTTATCGTTCGCGACCAAGAAACCGCTATGAGCAAAATGACGCCAGCGTCGCGGCGACGCGCAAGCACCTCCCTCGTCGAGACGATGGCGGCAATTCATTCGGTGGTGCCAGCAGAAGTTGGTCTTGGCGAACTAGGCCGACACGAGGGGTACATCGAGCGACAACTGAAGCGTTGGTATGGGCAATGGAACGCCTCAAAAACTCGCGAACTGCCGGCTATCGACCGTGTTCATGACGAGTTGCTTAAACGAATTCCTCATCAAGGCCCAGCAACAATCGTCCATGGCGACTACAGACTGGACAATTGCATGATCAGCGCAGCGGGAGACATTGCCGCGGTACTCGACTGGGAGTTGTGCACACTTGGCGACCCGTTGGCCGACCTTGGGTTGTTGATGGTGTATTGGACTGGCCCGGACGATGAACCTGCAGCAAACAGTTTTGCAACCACCACTGCTGAAGGTTTCTTCAATCGCAGCGAATTAGCAACCCACTATGCACAAGTTTCGGGTCGTGACATTTCGCACCTCGATTTTTACATTTCTTTCGCATTTTGGAAATTAGCATGCATCATCGAAGGCGTATATGCCCGTTATATTTCTGGCGCCATGGGCGAAC
>CAINLH010000176.1 GCA_903850275.1 uncultured Acidimicrobium sp. | reverse complement strand
GCGCCCTGACGAAAACATTTGGCTTCAGCCAATGAACATCAGCGAAGTACTTGACGCCGATTGGGAGGCAGTTGGCCCGTTGCGCGACCCCGTCTTGGTCGTTGCGCTTCGAGGCTGGTTCGATGTTGCGGGCGTTGCAACAGGCGCACTGGAATGGTCGGTGCAAGACCGCGATGTAGTGGTGGTTGGCAGCATCGACCCAGACCCATTCTTCGACTTCACCCAGGAACGCCCCGAGACATACCTAGACGAAGATGGCGACCGCCACATTCGCTGGCCAGAAAACGATTTTGTTGTTGCCCGCTTCCCCGAAGGTTCGCGCGACTTGGTGCTGATGTCTGGCGTGGAGCCTCACCTGCAGTGGACAACGTTTGCCGACTGCATCGTGGAATGCGCTCGCAAGCTGAAATGCGAAGTGGTGGTCACTGTTGGCGCCACGGCCGATGGCGTGCCACACACCCGCTCGCCGCACGTGGTGGGCAGTTCCACCAATACAGCCCTCGCCCGCCGCCTTGGGCTTTCACGTCCGCAATACCAAGGCCCAACTGGTGTTGTTGGTGTTATTCACGAACGGCTCGAGCGCGAAGGCATCACCGCAGTCTCGTTGCGTGTGGGCGTGCCGCACTACCTTGCAAACGCCCAGCACCCCAAGAGCTCGGCTGCGCTTCTACGGCATCTCGAACACGTTCTGGGCGTGCCCACAGCGCACGGCGAGATGTACGAAGAGATTCAGCGTTGGGAAGAGCTGCACGACGCCGCGGTTGAAGGCGACGACCAAACACTGAGTTACCTCACCATTTTGGAAGACGAGTACGACCGCCGCACCGAAGAAACCGTGGCCAGCGGCGAGTCGCTTGCTGCCGAGTTTGAAAAGTTTCTGCGCGAACAACAAGACGGCGACGAAACCAACTAGCCCTCACATGCAAGGAACCCCGACCTTTCGGCCGGGGTTCCTCAACAGGGGGTTTCGGTCATCCGACCGAAGTACTTACTTGCTGTTTACTTCTGCAGCCTTTGCAAGGCCAGCGGTCTTCATTGCGCCGCTCAGTGGTGCGTAACCAAGTGCTTCAGCATTTGCTGGTGCATACTCGGTCAAGATCCACTTGAAGAAGTCGCTTACAACTGCGTTCTTGGCGCTCTTTGCTGTCTTGCCAAGGCCGTAGGTAACTGCAACTACTGGGTACGCAGTCTTGTTTGCTGTCTGCTTGTAGTCGAAGGTGATGAAACCCTTTGCGTCCACAGTCGAGTTAGCAATCATTGACGATGCGTTGGTTGCTGTTGGGGCCACGTAGACACCAGCAGCGTTCTTGATCAGTGCAGACGTCATTCCCTTTGCTGCACGGGTTGGGTCTGTTACGAACGAAACTTCGGTGTAACCAATGGTTCCGTTGTTGTCGGCGATGTAGTTAGACACGTTTGCCGAACCAGACTGACCCTGGAAGCGACTTCCGAAGGACGAAACACGCGACGAACCACCAGGAATTGCCGACGTGAATGCGTCGTTGACTGTCCAGTCTGCGTTTGCGTAGTTCTTCATGAAGTTCACGAAGTTGTTTGTGGTGCCCGAACCATCGGAGCGGTACACAACAGTGATGTCCTTGCTTGGCAGCTTCACATCGGTGCGCTTGTAGCTGGCGATGGTCTTTCCGTCAACCTTGACTTCGTATGTCGACTTGTCATTGAGGCCCTTTGCACTCAGAACAACTTCGCCCTTTGCGGCAACTGTTGCTGTTGCAAGAACCTTTTTGCTGTCTTTATCGACCAATTCAATCTTCTTGCCCTTTGCCGACTTAACGACTGCTGGCAACATGTTGATGGTTACGGATGCAGCGAATGGGCCAACTGGCTGCCACTGTGCTGAAGCACCCTTGTAGTCGCTCTTCTTCTTGCCGTTCACCCAAGTTGGGTTGGCGCGCATGTCAGCAGCGATGCTGGCGTCGGCCCAGTTTGTGATGAGTCCGCCGAAAATACCGTTGACGGTGTTTGCGCTGAGCGAGAGTGTTGCACCCTTCAGTTCATCCAAGCGGTAGGCAACCGAAATTGCGCCACCGACGTAAGGGATGTATGTCCAATCAAACGATGCTGCCTGAGCTGTAGTCACTGCAGAGTCGGAACCACCGAAGTCGGTGAGGTTTGCTTTGAAGTCGGACTTGCCCTTCGACGAACCGCCGCCTGGGTTGGCGTAAGTTACGTTGTGGCCGGTCTTTGCGTTGTATGCAACTGTTGCAGACGCGAGAAATTGTTGTGGGAACGTTGCTCCCGAACCGCTTGCACTTTCGGCTGATGCCACACCGCCGGTTGCGAGCACGCCGGTTGCGGCGATGCTGGCTACTGCGATGAACTTACGAAGATTTCGCATGTTTGATTGTTCCTTTTGTTGTAGTCGGATTGACAAACCAAAAAGTAACAACACACGCTTACATCCAAATTGCCCGAGCGTGAAGGGCTCACCAACTTTAAGTGAACTATGCGTGAACGAATCAGCCGAACTTGCCCTGCACGTAATCTGCCGTGCGCGAATCTTTCGGTGCGGTGAACATTCGGCGTGTTTCGTCTGCTTCCACTAAGTAGCCAGGGCCACCGTCGGTGAGGAAGAAAGCGCAATAGTCGCTGACTCGGCTTGCCTGCTGCATGTTGTGGGTAACGATGACCACAGTGATTTTCTGAGCTAGTTCCTTGATCGTTTCTTCGATGCGCAAGGTGCTGCCTGGGTCGAGGGCCGAGCATGGCTCGTCCATCAGCAGTACTTCGGGCTCTACCGCCAACGAACGCGCGATGCACAAACGCTGCTGCTGGCCGCCGGAAAGCGAGCCACCCGAGGCGCCGAGGCGATCCTTCACTTCCTTCCATAAACCTGCACGTGTGAGGCACTGCTCCATGAGGGCTTCCTCGTCGTCAACCTTGATATGAGCAAGGCGCAAACCGGAAAGCACATTTTCTTTAATCGTCATGGCAGGAAATGGGTTTGGCTTTTGGAACACCATTCCAACTTTGAGGCGAATTGATGCCGCGTCAACTTCGGGGCCGTACATGTCCTCGCCGTGCAACAACACTTCGCCAGCCATTGCTGCGCTAGGAATGAATTCGTGCATGCGGTTGAGCAGGCGCAAATAGGTGGACTTGCCGCAACCAGATGGCCCAATGAGGCCGGTAACGCTACGT
>CAINLH010000175.1 GCA_903850275.1 uncultured Acidimicrobium sp. | reverse complement strand
TCGAGACTGTTAAACGCCGAAACAATTGCTGCTACGCCTGCGGCTATAGAAACAGCAACAGTGAGGATGTAGTCCACAAGCATCGATCCGCCAGCAACGAGTGAGGGGATACGACCGAGATTTTCTCTTGAAACAACGTACGAACCTCCACCATTTGGATAAGCAAAAATCGTTTGTCGATAGCTACTTACCACGATGATGAGTAGGAAAATAACGAGAATTGAAATCGGGACAAGCCTGCTGTAGGCGGCGACACCGGCACCGGCGAGCGACATGAATACAATCAAGATTTCTTCGGTTGCATATGTTGTTGAAGAAATCGCATCGCTGGCGAATACGGGTAGTGCAACTTTTTTCGGTAGGCGTTGATGCCCGTCTTCGGACGTGGCAATTGGTCTGCCGATAAAAAACCGTTTGAGGGGGTTGGACCGCGTTGTTGTAGCCATAAGCGTGTTAGAGCCTGCCACACCAATCGCTGTGAAAGCGACTACAGGCTCTACCATTGATCGTTGCCATATAAATAGGCAGGTGTTGGGCGCTGTCCGATGCGGCCACTAGGGAGACAGTTGTGCATGTAGTCATTGTTGGTTGTGGGCGAGTGGGTTCGACCCTTGGCAAAGAATTAACGGCAGCCGGCCATACCGTCGCTGTAATCGACCGTAAGCCAGAGGCATTTTCACGACTCGGCGAAAAGTTCTCTGGACAGAAAATTGTGGGGATTGGTTTCGATCGTGACACTTTGATTGAAGCAGGCATCGAAAAAGCGGGCGCGCTTGCATCCGTCACTAACGGCGACAACTCCAACATCTTGATTGCACGAGTTGCACGCGAAGAATTTGGAATTGAGCGAGTGGTTGCACGTATTTACGACCCGAAACGGGCAGAGATTTATGAGCGACTGGGTATTGCCACTGTCGCCACGGTGAAATGGACTTCGGAGCGCATCTTGCGCCGCATTCTTCCCGAACTGCCAGCAATCGAGTGGACAGACCCAAGCGCAAAGGTGGTGCTCGTCGAGCGTGAACTTCCAAAGCACCTTGTTGGAAAACGTGTGAGCACGTTGGACAGTGCAACGGCACGTGTAGTTGCCATTCGCCGTCTTGGTTCGGCCATGATTCCTACCACTGACACGGTGGTGCAGGAAGGCGACGTTGCTTATGTATCAGCAGAGATTTCTTCGCTTGCTGCATTTGATGCAGAACTGGCCGCAAGCCAAAACGGAAAGGGTCACTGACCATGAAAGTAGTGATTGCAGGCGGTGGAAGCGTTGGTCGATTTACGGCAGAGCAACTTGTTGAGGCAGGACACGAAGTGACGATCATCGAAAATGATCGAGCAGTGGTGCGTGAATACGCCGACGACGAGACGACTGGTGTGAAGTGGCATCAAGGCGATGCATGCGATGTATCGGTGCTGGCAGCTGCCGGTGTGACAATGGCGGATGTTGTTGCGTCAGTAACTGGTGACGACGAGGACAACCTCGTTGTTTCATTACTTGCAAAACAAGAGTTCGGTGTGCCTCGTGTGGTTGCACGTGTGAATAATCCAAACAACTACTGGATGTTTAACGAGATGTGGGGCGTGGATGTTTCCGTTTCAACCCCGCACCTCATTACCAGCCTTGTTCAGGAAGCAGTGACCGTAGGCAGTTTCGTTCGATTGATGCAGTTGAAGGGTGGCAAAGCAGAGTTGATTGAAGTGACGCTTGCCGATAACTCGCCAGCACTCGACAAGGCACTTGCCGACATTCAGTTTCCTCGGAGTGCAACGGTGGTAGCGATTGTTCGAGACAGCCGTGTGTTGGTGCCAGACAAGGCAACTGTGTTGCGCGTGGGCGACGAAGTGATGGCTCTGATTACTGAAGACGCCGAAGACGCTGTTAAAAAAATCCTGGTTGGCTAATCAACTTCACTCTTCGCCGATTGGCAAGAGTGTGTATGCGGGGTTGAGAAAAACTAGGTGCTTGCCGTCTAAGTGCGGGACGCCGTCGATAACGATGCAGTGACCATGTTCGATGCCGGCCACATGTCGGCGCCCGCTGAACACCACTGTTGCCTCGCCGCTTCCGTCGTTAATGACAATTTCCATTGAGGGGATGCCGGCTCGCGGCTTGATCGACATTCTTTTTACTTCACCACACACTTTTGCTTTGAAGCGCGGTTCAAGTTCGCTGAGAGGTTGCAGCCCTAAAGCAATGAAGCGGTCGACAAGTCGCTCGGCGTCCATTTCTCGAACACCCATACTCGCCGACTTCAACACGTTTTTTAAGCCCATGTTTTTGCTCCGTTCATGTGACGCCTAACCCAACAGTACTTGTTCGATCGAGTGACCTAGGCTGATCGTTCTATGAGTACACGAAAACTCATCTTGTGGGCACTGGTTTGTGGCGTCTTTATTCTGGGTGCGGGAAGCATCAAGTTGCTGCAAACAACCAGCGAAGATGCGACTGTGGTGTTGTTGCAGCTTGGTGATGAGGCAACGCTTGGAGACATGACGGTAAGCGTGCAGGCAGTACGAACGGTAAGTGATCGAACTTTGGTGGACGTCGAGATGCGCGGTGTTGATGGCGCTGACGCGCAAGAGGGTTGGAGAATGCTCTTTGGCGAAGTTGCTACTCCTGTTTCGTTGCCCGAGGGACAGGGAACGCCGTGCACCACTACATCGGCCGCAGAAACGCTTTCATGCACGATTGCTTTCCCTGTGTCTGACGGCACGCGCACCATCGTCTATATCCGCGCGGGTGATCAACAGCAATGGGCGACGGCACCCTGAATTTAAAGCGTTATTGTTATTGACAGGAACATCTGACGGAGGTGGTGCGTACGGCTGAGCAGTTTGATCTCGTGGTCATCGGCGGTGGCCCTGGCGGCTATGCCGCTGCTTTCTATGGTGCGTCGGCAGGTTTAAGCGTTGCGCTTATTGAACGCGACACCATTGGCGGAACTTGCCTCAACCGTGGATGCATTCCAGCAAAAGCATTTCTAGAAACTGCAGCCGTGCACCGACATGTAACGCACGCGCCAGACTTCGGCATTTCTGCCGGCACTCCCGTTATCGACTTCGCTGTTGCTCAGAATCGGAAGCAAACCATCGTTGACACTCTTGTTAAAGGTCTCACTGGCCTCACTAAGTCGAAAAAAGTTACGTATCTGCTTGGCACGGGTTCGCTCGGTGCGCAGCACATCGTTGATGTGCAACTTGCAGCCGGGGGTACGCAACAGATTCAAGGCAAGTTTGTTGTGCTCGCAGCAGGTTCTGTGCCGCGAACAATTCCGGGCTTCGACGCGGGCGGGCCGATCATGACATCGGATGAAGTGCTGATGCTCGATCGAATTCCCAAACGAATTGCAGTAATTGGTGGTGG
>CAINLH010000174.1 GCA_903850275.1 uncultured Acidimicrobium sp. | reverse complement strand
GATCGACTGAGCGAAGTAGATCGGTTTCGCCAGATTAACTTCGTGAAACTCTGTATACACAGGACTGCCGTCGTCGCGCATCTTTGTTGCCGCCTGGGCAATCATCTGTGGAGAGATGTCCACGCCCTCAATTTCGCAAAGTGGTCGCAAACGGGCAAAGTGTTCGCCAATGGCGCCAGTGCCGCAGCCGATGTCGCATACAGAGAGTTGTTCGTCGTCTTCGATGAGCGTTGCTAAATACTCGGCGACAATCCTTGGATAGATGTAATCATCCGCAACGAATTCTGCGTCGTAAGTCGGGGCCCATTTGTCGTACAGAGTTTTGTTCTGTTCAGGGGTCGATAATGCGTAGGCGTCTTCGAGAGATATGCCGTCTTTGCTCTTTTTCCGAGAAGCCATATGAACATTCTAATTGCCGTTTGGTCTCGCCAGATATGGCGTTTGGTTCCTGAGTGATTATTGTTTCGAGGGGGATGTTTCGGGGGTTGAGGGCATGAAGGTTCCATTAACAGTTATTGATCACTTGCGGCGTGCCGAACAGGTGTATGGGCACCGCATTGCTTTTGTTGATGAACCAGACCAGCCAGCAGAGTCTTGGGGAAGTCAGACCTATGCAGAAATGGCAAGACGCGCTCGCGCGCAGGCTGCGGGGCTTGATGCTCTGGGGGTGAAGCAAGGTGCTCGAGTCGCAATTGTCAGTCATAACTCGGCCAGATTGCTCACAAGTTTCTTCGGTGTGAGTGCATTCGGGCGAGTTCTGGCTCCGATCAACTTCCGCCTAGTTGCAGATGAGGTTTCGTACATTGTCGATCACTGCGGCGCTGAAGTGCTGCTTGTAGACCCGGAACTTGAAGTTGCGATGAAGGGCGTAAAGGCGAAACACAAATTCATCATTGGAGCACAGTCCGATGAAGAGCTCTATCGATATGACGCAGAGCCAAAAGAATGGGTGCCAGACGAGGACGCAACGGCCACCATCAACTACACCAGCGGCACAACAGCACGGCCAAAAGGTGTGCAGTTAACGCACAGGACGTTGTGGCTAAATGCTGCATCGTTTGGTTGGCACATGGGAGTGAATGACCGTGATGTGTATCTGCACACATTGCCGCAATTTCATTGCAATGGCTGGGGCATGGTGTACGCGGTGACAGCGATGGGTGGACAACACATTGTTTTGCGCAAGGTGGATGGTGCCGAGATTCTTCGACGAGTTGAAAGCCACGGAGTCACGTTGATGTGTGGTGCCCCCGCAGTCGCAAATGCAATCCTTGATAGCGCAGCAACGTGGCAGGGGCAGGTTCCGGGAAAGGATGCAGTTCGAATTGTTGTTGCGGGTGCACCACCACCAGCGAGAACCATTGAACGAGTCGAGACTGAACTGGGCTGGCAGTTCAATCAGATTTATGGGCTCACCGAGACTGCGCCGGTACTGACTGTCAATCGACCAACTGCCGAGATGGATAATTTGTCGGCGGCAGATCGCTCGGTTGTTCTCAGTGCAGCAGGTTCGCCCGCGATCGGGGTTGAGACACGCATAGACGAACACGGAGAGGTATTGGCCCGTAGCAATGTGGTCATGGCGGGTTACTGGAATCAGCCTGAAGAAACTGCGAAAGCGATTGTCGACGGTTGGTTCCACACGGGCGATGGAGGATCAATTGGTGAAAACCATGTGCTCACCATTGCCGACCGTAAGAAAGACGTGATCATTTCTGGTGGCGAGAATGTCAGTTCAATCGAAGTTGAAGGTGCGATCTTTTCGCATCCAGATATTGCCGAAGTTGCGGTGATTGGGGTTCCCGACGAAAAATGGGGCGAATTGGTGTTGGCTTTGGTGGTGTTGCGTGCAGGGGCGGCGTTGAACGAAGAGCAGGTGATTGCGTACACGAAGACCAAACTGGCCGGCTACAAGTGCCCCAAACGAGTTGAGTTTCGAACAGAGCTTGCACGCACAGCAACTGGCAAACTACAGAAATTCAAGTTGCGAGCGCCCTACTGGGAAGGCCGCGAGCGGCAGGTTAATTAACTGTGGAAGTATTGTCGAATGCAAGTTGACGCGAGAGTTCTGGATTCCGCTCTCGAACAATTTCGGTCCGAGGGCTACACAATCATTCGAAATTTCATTCCAGCCGACGAGGTTGCCACCTTGCGTGCGGAGACCAAAAAGCTGTACGAGACTGCCATCGCGCATCATGCGACTTACAAACATGGCAATCTGACTTACGAGATTTTGCCCGAGGCCCATTTCGGTGCTCGCTACGTCATTCAGGCCTACTGGTTTGCCTGGGCTAGCGAATACTTCGACAAGTTTCGTAGCCATCCAGCAAATCTCGAACTACTCGAACCATTGATAGGTCGAAACATCAAGCAGGTAACTCAACAGATTCACTGGAAACCACCAGGTGCAAGCCTCACCGGATACCGCTTCCACCAAGACTTGCGTTTCCGCGAAAGTAAAGAAGCTTTTGAAGATGTTGTGCGAGATTCGGTAACTATTGGTGTGGCTATAGACCCGGCCACCAAAGACAACGGTTGTTTGCGCATAGTGCCCCGTAGCCATACGAATGGATATTTGGGCCTCTCGGATAACGGCGAGGGTTCCATCATGAAGGGGTTAACGCACAACGATGAGCTGATTGCGGTTGGTCTTAACCCCGACGACATCTTGGATGTGGAGTTGGAGCCCGGTGATGCGGTGGTGTGGGGTCTACTTACCGTGCATGGCTCGCTGCCCAATAGCTCGGCAAATGATCGAGCATTTGCGCTGTCAAGTTACGTACGGGGCGAAACATCGCAGCGCGGAGAGTGGGCGTTCAAAGACGGAGTGGGTACAAGGCTGGGGGCTACGCCGCAGCTATGCAAGAACGAGCGACTGTTCGACAACTTGGAACCGCACTACGACGAAACGAAGTGGTTTCTCTAGAAACTATTTTCCGCGTGCGGGACGAACAAACTTCCTGAGGTTGCGACGTAAGCCAAAGAGCGTCACCAGCATCATTGACTCTCCGATGATTTTCCACGACATCTTGGAGGTGCCTAGTTCTCTTTCGAGAAACCGAATTGGCAATTCTGTAATTTGCAAACGTTCCTCGGAAGCCCGCTTCAAGATGGTGGAGAGAAATACGTATCCATCGCCCAAAACGTTTTCTGTTTCAATCGCATTCAAAGATTGTGCGGTGTAGCCGCGATATCCCGTAGTGCAATCAGAGATATCAATCTTGAGCATGCGGCGCGTGTACGCGTTTCCCCATTTGGATAGCAGCTTGCGATGCAGCGGCCAATTGACGATTGAGCCACCAACGCAGTAGCGAGATCCAACGACGATGTGCGAACCGTTGCCGAGCGCCGAAAGGAACTGGGGGATCATGGCTGGGTCGTGGGAAAAGTCGGCATCCATGGTGATGACCCGATCGAATGAAGCCGAGAGCACATGTCGGAAGCCTGTGCGATAGGCGCTTCCTAGGCCGCGTTCATTGCTTCGGTGAAGTACGTGCATATTGCCAAGTTCGGTTGCCAGGCTGTCGGCAAGTGCGCCTGTGCCATCTGGGCTGTTGTCATCCACGATCAGAATGTGCATGAGTGGGGCACTTGCACGCACCTTGCGGATGAAGGTGTTGAGGTTTTCGATTTCGTTAAATGTAGGAAGTACGAGAACGGCCCGATCTCCCCGAGCAACTGCAGTGTCGTCCATAACTTGAACACATCCTAGTCTTGTGCCATGAATCGTGTGCGATGGCTGATCGCTTCGCTCTTTGTGCTGGTGGTGTCGTGGTCTTTGTCGATGCCGCTGTTTTCCGGCCCTGACGAACCTGCAAACTTTGTGAGGTCGGCAGCAGTGGTACGTGGCGAGTTTGTTGGTGCAGATGCTGGAGTGTCGTTAGAGAAGTCGTACTGGGCAACAACCGTCAACATCGACCCTCAATTTGGTGTTGCAAATTTGGTGCCATGGTGCTTCGCGCCGTTTAGCGAAAAGCCTGCATGCAATCTTGCTATTGAGGACGCAGCCTTCGTGGACAACCCGCCTTACACAAACATGGGCAGGTACCCGATCTTCCCATTTCTGATATCGGGTGTCGGCACAGTTTTTGGAGCGAACGATGTGTCTGTGTTGGCTTCCCGTCTAACACTTGGTGCACTCTCGGTAGCGCTAATTGGTTTTGCATTTTCATCGGTAGCGCACCGCAGGGGAAGCGTGCCCTCGTTGCTCATGGCTTTAACACCTGGCGTGATCTTTCTATCGGCCGTGATGAATCCGAGTGCGCTAGAGATTGCTTCGGCAATAGCGCTGTGGACGATCTTGCCTCACGTATTTGAATCCTCACCACTCACGAGAGTCGAACTAAGTGGAGTGGTCGTTGCGGGCGTGGTATTGATTGGTACTCGTCCGCTTGGGCCTGCTTTGTACCTGGTGGTGTGGTTGTTCTGCTGTGCCGTTACGGGTGGCTGGGCGCGAATAGGAGATATTTGGAAACATTTGCGAAATGTGTGGGTTCTTCATATAGGGGTAATCGCGTTTGCGGTTAGTTGGTATGCAGTGGTTTTTAGCAAGCACACTGGTTCACCCGTCACCGAAGGCAGTGCAAGCCTTGGGTTGATGCAGCAAATAATCGAGTC
>CAINLH010000173.1 GCA_903850275.1 uncultured Acidimicrobium sp. | reverse complement strand
CCCGACCAAACCGGTGAAGCCTGCAGGAATCCGAATTGAACCGCCTCCGTCGCCACCAGTTGCAAGAGTGACAAGACCACCCGCAACTGCCGATGCGCTTCCACCAGACGAACCACCTGGGGTGGTGCCATGCATCCAAGGGTTGTGCGTAGCACCGTTCAAAACTGTGCGCGTGACATTTACTCCACCAAATTCGCTAGCGGTGCACAAACCGATGTGGTTTGCTCCACCAAGTGTTGTTGCGCGCTCTACCAAGAGAGATGTATGCGTGGCCTTTCGATCTGCAAACACCACGCATGCTTCGGTGTTTGGCCAGCCCTGCACCGAGTCCAGTTCTTTCACGCCTAGCGGGACACCACCGAATGGCTTGGAAACGTCGGCCTTTTTTGCTCGTTCAATGGCGCCCTCTGCATCGACAAATGAAAAAGCATTAAGCGAGCTTTTCTCTATTGCGGCAAGTGAAGCCTGCAGCTCCTCGAGTGGGCTGCGTTCCTTGCGTCGAAACGCGTCGACAAGGGAAACCGCATCACCCAACCAAGGACTTTCCGTAGATTCCATCTGCATAAAGTAGCCCTCAATTCCAGAGTCTCTATTAGTGTGATGCAACTACATGGATACCAAGACATTCCTCGGGATCGAGCCGATTGGCCAACCAGGCAAGGCTGACGGGCAGTGGGCAATGGTGGTGAAGTCATCACTGGTAACAGGCGGGCAGTTTTTGTGGGGTGGAGCTGCATTGGCTGCTGCGGTAAGCGCGATGGAGCAGTTGTCTGGCCGGCCGTGTGTGTGGGCAACCGCCCAGTATTTGTCGTATGCGCGCACCAACGAGACAATGGAGATAGACGTAACACTTGCCGTTGTCGGACATCAGATCACGCAGGCTCGTGCGGTTGGGCACGTGGGCGACCGCGAAATTCTTACGGTTAATGCTGCGCTTGGCGAGCGAGCATTCGAACACCGTGCAACTTTTGCAAAAATGCCGGATGTGCCGATGCCAAGCGAAATCGCTTCGCGCGAACATCGTCATCCCGTAGAAAACACCATTCACGAACGACTTGACGAGCGGCTGGTGAAAGGTCGCGAACTTGAAGACTTAAACGGGGAACCCAACGACGGCAGAACCATCATGTGGGCCAGAATCCCCGACGTTTTGAGCGACGTGGACGCAGCAACATTGGCGGTGCTCGGGGATTTTGTGCCAATGGCGATTGGCCAGGCGCTTGGGGTTCGCGGCGGGGGCAACAGCCTTGACAACACGCTGCGAATAGTTCGCCTCGTTCCGACGAAGTGGGTATTGCTAGACATACAGATACAAGGCGTCGAGCGGGGGTTCGGCCACGGCACCATGAACATGTTCGCCGAAGACGGAACCCTTCTTGCCACCGCAAGCCAAAGCGTGATTGCCCGAATGTGGAGAGAAGCAAAGTGATGATTCGACGAAATGGAATGACCGTCCCGCTTCCTGGGCATTTGCATGCACAACGCGACAAACTTGTGCAGCTTGCCGATTGGGGTTACAGCGATATTTGGTCTGCCGAGACAGATGGCGCCGATGCATTTACACCTTTGGCGCTTGCGGCCGCATGGGAACCAAGGCTTCGACTGGGAACGGCAATCGTTCCTGCCTACACGCGCACGGCGCCAGTAATTGCGCAAAGCGTCGCGGCAATGGCTGATGCCGCGCCAGGACGATTTGCGATTGGCATTGGTTCTTCGAGCAACGTCATTGTTGAGAAATGGAATGGCGTTCCGTTCGTCGACCCATATAAAAAAGTTCGCGATGTCGTTCGGTTTATGCACGACGCATTTAGCGGAGAAAAGATCACCAAGGAATATGAAACATTCAAGGTGGATGGTTTTCGACTGAGCATCAAGCCTGAACAAAAACCGACGATTCTGATTGCTGCATTGCGTGAGGGCATGCTCAAGTT
>CAINLH010000172.1 GCA_903850275.1 uncultured Acidimicrobium sp. | reverse complement strand
GAAGAAGAGGCTGCAGGACCGCACCCAACTATTCAGTCGATCTTGCGTAATCTCAACCCAGAATCGTCCGACGGCAAGCGTCTGATTGGCGAAGACGGCAAGATGCAGTTGCGTAACGGCCGAACAGGCGAGTACTACGACAACCCAACCATGGTTGGCTACATGTACATCATCAAGTTGTCGCACATGGTCGACGACAAGATTCACGCCCGTTCAACTGGCCCGTACAGCATGATCACTCAGCAACCTTTGGGTGGTAAAGCACAGTTCGGTGGCCAGCGCTTCGGTGAAATGGAAGTGTGGGCACTCGAGGCTTATGGTGCGGCTTACTGCTTGCAGGAATTGCTCACCATCAAGTCCGACGACGTGCTTGGTCGCGTTCGCGTGTACGAAGCAATTGTGAAGGGCGAGAACATTCCAGAGCCAGGCATCCCAGAAAGCTTCAAGGTGCTGATGAAGGAAATGCAGGCCCTGTGTCTCGACGTAGAAGTCATCTCCAATGAAGGTAAGAACATTGAACTTACCGACATGGACGAAGACGTCTTCCGCGCCACTCAAGAACTCGGTGTCGACATCTCACGCCCAGAGCGTGGTTCAGATGCAGACGACCGTGATCGTGAGCGCCGTCGCGAGAAGGCCTACTAACCCACACAAGCAGTTTTGTAAATCGAAGAATTGACGCTGACAAGAATTAGGAAGAAGGAAAACTATGTCCGACTTAGCAACCGACATCAAGAACAAAGTTGACGTCAATAGCTTTGAACAGCTGCGCATTGGTTTGGCCACGGCCGACGACATTCGCGACTGGTCGCGAGGTGAAGTAAAGAAGCCCGAGACCATCAACTACCGCACCTTGCGCCCAGAGCGCGACGGTTTGTTCTGCGAAAAGACATTCGGACCAACACGCGACTGGGAGTGCTACTGCGGTAAGTACAAGCGTGTCCGTTTTAAGGGCATCATCTGCGAAAAGTGCGGCGTTGAAGTAACCCGTTCCAAGGTTCGTCGCGAGCGCATGGGCCACATCGAGTTGGCTGCACCGGTTGTACACATTTGGTATCTACGCGGAACCCGTTCATGGTTGGCATATTTGTTGGGCGGCCTCGAGCCACGCGACGAAATCAAGGCCAAGCAGTTGGAGAAGGTCATTTACTTCGCTGCATGGTTGGTCAGCAGCGTGGACGCCGACAAGCGCCATGCCGACATGACCGAACTGGAAGAAGTGCTCCGCGAGGACACCGAACAGTTGATCAAGAACCGCGAAAAGGATCTGAAGCAGCGTCAAAAGGATGCCGAAGCAGAGCTGAAGGAACTCGAGAAGTCTGGCGCCAAAGACGCCGACATTCGCGCGCGCCAAAAGTTGATCGACAAAGACCTCTCGATGATTGCCGATCGTTACGGCAAAGAGATGGACTTGATCCAGCGCGCACACGACACGTTCGGCAAGATGCACTCGCGCATGATTGTTGAAGACGAAGAATTGTGGCGCGAAATCAAGGATCGCTACGGCGAATACTTCGTTGGCGGCACCGGTGCAGAAGCGATCAAGTCGCTCATCGACACCATCGACTTCGACGCAGAAGAGTTGTTGTTGCGCGATGCCATCACCAATGGCTTCAAGGGCAAAGTACTCAGCACGCAGCGTAAGCAGAAGGCAATTAAGCGCTTGAAGATCATTGCGTCGTTCAACCGTCGCGACGACTCGGGCCGCCTTGTCAACAATCCAAAAGCAATGGTGCTCGACGTCATTCCAGTTATTCCTCCCGACCTGCGCCCAATGGTGCAGCTCGATGGTGGTCGTTTCGCAACGTCCGACTTGAACGACTTGTACCGTCGCGTGATCAACCGCAACAACCGTTTGCGTCGCTTGCTCGACTTGGGTGCACCAGAGATCATCGTCAACAACGAAAAGCGCATGCTGCAAGAAGCATCCGACGCGTTGTTCGACAACGGTCGTCGTGGTCGTCCAGTAACTGGCCCAGGCAACCGTCCACTCAAGTCGTTGTCCGACATGCTCAAGGGTAAGCAAGGACGTTTCCGTCAGAACTTGCTCGGAAAGCGCGTCGACTACTCCGGTCGTTCAGTAATCGTTGCCGGCCCAACGCTGCGTTTGCAGCAGTGTGGCTTGCCGAAGTTGATGGCACTCGAGTTGTTCAAGCCTTTCGTAATGAAGCGCTTGGTCGATCAGCAGTTGGCGCAAAACATCAAGAGCGCAAAGCGCATGGTGGAGCGTCGTAGGCCACAAGTGTGGGACGTGTTGGAAGACGTCATTAAGGAGCATCCAGTTCTGTTGAACCGCGCTCCGACGTTGCACCGACTTGGCATTCAGGCGTTCGAGCCGTTGCTAGTAGAGGGCAAGGCAATTCAGTTGCACCCACTCGTTTGCACCGCGTTTAACGCCGACTTCGACGGCGACCAGATGGCAGTTCACTTGCCGTTGTCGGTTGAAGCACAGGCAGAAGCACGCGTACTGATGCTGAGCGCCAACAACATCTTGAGCCCAGCCTCGGGTCGTCCAATCGTGACCCCGCAGCAGGACTTGGTCATCGGTGGCTATTACCTCACCGATGCTCGTGAAGGCGAAAAGGGTGAAGGCCGTGTGTTCCGTCAGTTGTTTGAAGTGATTCAGGCAGTAGACGAAGGCACTGTCAACTTGCACGCCAAGATCAAGATCGCCGAGCGCGATGCAAATGGCAAGACGATTTACGTGGACACCACGCCAGGTCGTTTGTTGTTTGAAGAGCGTTTGCCAGCAGGCTTCGTCGAGCGCTTCGGCCACATCAACGAGACATTGCGCAAGCGTGAATTCGGTGTGATCGTAGAACGACTCAGCGATCACTTCGCAAAGTCCGAAATTGCTCTCGCACTCGACGGCATCAAAGACCTCTGCTACCGCTACGCAACCCAATCGGGTCTCACCGTTTCAGTAGACGACGTCAAGACACCGAAGGCAAAGCGCGGCATCTTGGATGATTACGAAAAGCAGGCAGAAAAGGTCGAAGGCCAATTCCGTCGCGGCATCATCACCGACGGCGAGCGCCGTCAACAAGAAGTGCGCATTTGGACAGACGCAACAGCCGATGTTCAAAAGGCCATGGAAGCCGAGTTCAAGGCACTGAAGTTCAACCCAGTCGACATGATGATCGGTTCTGGTGCTCGTGGAAACATGACCCAGATGCGTCAGATTGCCGGTATGCGCGGACTGGTAGCCAACCCTCGCGGTGACATGATTCCTCGCCCTATCAAGAGCAACTTCCGTGAAGGTCTGGAAACACTCGAGTACTTCATCGCCACCCCTGGTGCGCGAAAAGGTCTCGTTGACACAGCACTTCGTACCGCCGACTCTGGTTACCTCACCCGTCGTTTGCACGACGTGGCGCAGGAATTGATTGTTCGCGAAGACGACTGCGGTACAACGCTTGGCGTCTGGATTGACAACGTACAAAAAGACACTGCAAACACCCGTGCATACTTGGAAACCAAGTTGTTCGGTCGCGCATTGTTGAACGACGTCACCCTCGGCACCGGCCGCGTGATCGAGAAGAACACCATCATCGGCGACGCCGACATGGACGAACTTCGCGATGACGCAACCGTCAACCGCATTCGCGTGCGTTCAGTACTTACATGCGACGCCGAAGTCGGTGTGTGTGCATTGTGCTACGGCCGTTCGTTGGCAACAGGCCAGTCCATCGAGTTGGGTGAGGCAGTAGGCGTTATTGCTGCTCAGTCAATTGGTGAGCCTGGTACTCAGCTGACCATGCGTACTTTCCACACTGGTGGTGTTGCAGGTAAGGACATTGCAGGTGGTTTGCCACGCGTCGTTGAATTGTTCGAGGCTCGTAACCCACGTGGTTCGGCTCGCTTGGCACTTGCCAGCGGTGTCGTTCGCATCTTGGAAGACGAAGGCAAGGGCATTCCAATCAAGGTCATTGACGATCAAGGTGTCGAACACGAAGTGATGTTGCCAACTGGCAGCCGCCCAATCGTGAAAGACGGCCAAGAGATCAATGCCGGAGATCGCATCACCGAAGGTCCACTCGACCCGAAGGAATTGATGCAGATCAAGGGACCACGCGAGACTCAGGTCTATCTCGTGGAAGAAGTGCAGAAGGTGTATCGCGACCAAGGTGTTTCGATTCACGACAAGCACATCGAGTTGATTGTTCGTCAGATGACACGCCGCGTTGGTGTGCAAGAACCAGGCGACACAGCGTTCCTTCCAGGCGAGCGCGCTGATGCCAAGATCTTCCGTGACACCAACCGTGCCATGGTCGAGCAGGGCAAGCGTCCAGCCGAAGGCCGTCCCGAGTTGATGGGTATCACCAAGGCATCGTTGGCCACCGAATCGTGGCTCTCGGCAGCATCATTCCAGGAAACCACCCGCGTTCTCACCGAAGCCGCAATCGACGGCAAGGCAGACAACCTGGTTGGCCTCAAGGAAAACATCATCATTGGCAAGTTGATCCCAGCCGGTTCGGGCATGGATCGCTACAACGCCTTCGATGTGAGCGCCCCGGATTATGTGCCAATGGCCTATTACTCCAGCGATGACGAAGAGGATCCAGCAGCATTTTTGGCCGGTTTGCACGGCAATTATGTTTCGGCCGAATCGGAGTCTGGCGAAGAACAAGCTCAATAGCGGCCCTCCCGCAAGGGAGACCGCTTACCCAATGGCTGGCAGGTTGCCGTATGGCGGCCTGCAGCCGTAGGATTTCCAGTCCGTTGTCTAGCGCCTCGGCTTGTCCGAAGCGCCAGATTCCATCAGTACTTCAGCAACAGCAAAGGTAAACGCGTGCCCACTATTCAACAGTTGATTCGGCAAGGTCGAAGCACCAAGTCGACAAAGACCAAGACACCCGCGCTCAAGGGTTCACCGCAGCGCCGTGGTGTTTGCACGCGCGTATTTACCACCACACCAAAGAAGCCAAACTCGGCATTGCGCAAGGTTGCGCGTGTGCGTCTCACCAGCGGTGTCGAAATCACTGCATACATTCCGGGTGAAGGCCACAACTTGCAAGAGCACTCCATTGTGTTGGTTCGCGGTGGTCGTGTTCGCGACTTGCCAGGTGTTCGTTACAAAGTTATTCGCGGCGCACTCGATGCTGCCGGCGTAAAAGATCGCAAGCAAGCACGTAGTCGTTACGGCGCGAAGAAGAAGTAGGCGGAAGAACTATGTCACGTAAAGGTCCAGCAATTCGTCGCGAGATGACACCAGATCCGGTGTATCGCTCACTGCTCATTACACAGCTCGTCAACAAAGTGATGTTGCACGGCAAGAAGAGCACCGCACAGTCCATCGTTTACGACGCGATGAAAGCAATCGAAGTGAAAACAGGTGGCGAGTCATTGGCAGCAGTAAAGCGCGCCATCGACAACGTCAAGCCACCACTTGAAGTGCGCAGCCGCCGTGTTGGTGGCGCCACCTATCAGGTGCCAGTAGAAGTACGCCCACGTCGCGCCACAACATTGGCAATTCGTTGGATCGTAGAAAATGCTCGCTCACGTCGTGAAAAGACCATGGCCGAGTGTCTGTCCGCCGAACTCATGGACGCATCCAATGGCTTGGGTGCATCGATGAAGAAGCGTGACGATATGCAAAAGATGGCCGAGTCGAACAAGGCCTTTGCTCACTACCGCTGGTAGTCGGCAACGAAGTTTGAGGAACAACCCCCATGGCAAAGCGTGATCTTCCGTTAGAGCGTTACCGCAACATTGGCATTATGGCCCACATCGATGCGGGCAAAACGACCACCACCGAGCGCGTGTTGTATTACACGGGTAAGACATACAAGATCGGTGAAGTGCACGAAGGTGGCGCCGTGATGGACCACATGGTGCAGGAACAAGAGCGCGGCATCACCATTACTTCGGCTGCAACTACAGCGTTCTGGCGCGATCATCGCATCAATATCATCGACACCCCGGGCCACGTGGACTTCACCATTGAAGTAGAGCGCTCGTTGCGCGTACTCGACGGTGCAGTTGCCGTATTCGACTCGGTTGCTGGTGTTGAGCCACAAACCGAAACTGTGTGGCGCCAGGCCAACAAGTACAAAGTTCCTCGTATGTGCTTCATCAACAAGATGGACCGCACCGGTGCCAACTTCTATCGCACCCTCGACATGATCAAAGATCGCCTGCAAGCTGTTCCGGCAGTTCTGCAATTGCCTTACGGCGGCGAAGCCAACTACCAGGGCATCATCGACATCGTCAAGATGAAGGCCATCGTGTGGGACGGCGACGAAAAAGACTCCAAGTATTCCGACGTCGAAATTCCTGCAGAGTATGTCGATAAGGCCAAGCAATACCGCGCCGAGTTGCTCGACATTGTTGCCAGCGAAGACGAAGAGTTGATGGAGAAGTACCTCGAGAACGGCGATCTCTCCGATGCCGATCTGCGCATGGGTATCCGCAAGGGAACGCTGTCGTTTTCTTTCGTGCCAATCTTGTGTGGTTCTGCATTTAAGAACAAGGGCGTACAGCAAATGCTCGACGCCATTGTCGACTACATGCCAAGCCCGCTCGACATTCCAGACACCCCAGGCTTGAAGCCAGACAGCGACGAAGCACTCACACGCAAAGCATCCGACGATGCACCGTTCTCGGCTTTGGCTTTCAAAATCGTTGCCGACCCATTCGGTCGTCTCACCTACTTCCGCGTGTACTCCGGCGTCATCAATAAGGGCGACGAGGTCTACAACTCCACCAAAGAAAAGCGCGAGCGCATTGGTCGCTTGTTGTTGATGCACGCAAACCAGCGCGAAGACATCGATGCCGCAATGACTGGCGACATCGTTGCCGGCCTCGGCTTCAAGGAAGTCACCACTGGTGACACCCTGTGCGACCGTGGCAACCCAATCATTCTCGAGCGCATGGAATTTCCAGAACCGGTTATTCACGTGGCCATCGAGCCAAAGACAAAGGTCGACCAAGACAAGCTTGGTAAGGCACTGAAGTCGTTGTCCGATGAAGACCCAACCTTCCGCGTACGCACCGACGAAGAAACCGCACAAACAGTTATTTCAGGAATGGGCGAGTTGCACCTCGAAATTCTTGTCGACCGTATGCAGCGCGAATTCGGTGTCGATGCAACCGTCGGTAAGCCACAAGTGGCGTACCGCGAGACCATCACCAAAAAAGTCGAGTCGGTCGAATACCGCCACATCAAGCAGTCGGGTGGTTCCGGTCAGTTCGCAGTTGTCAAGATCACTGTCGAGCCAAGTGGCGTCGGCGGCGGTTATGTCTTCGAAGACGACATCACCGGTGGTCGCATTCCTCGCGAATACATTCAGCCAACCAACCAAGGCATCCAGTCGGCTCTCGACAACGGCGTGCTTGCTGGTTACCCAACGGTGGACGTCAAGGTGTCGCTCGTCGACGGTCAGTACCACGACGTTGACTCCAGCGAAATGGCGTTCAAAATTGCGGGCCAGATGGCTTTCCGTAAGGCCGCGCAAATGGCCGGCCCCATCATTTTGGAGCCAATCATGGGCGTGGAAGTAGTGACCCCAGACGACTACATGGGCGACGTAATGGGCGACTTGTCCAGCCGCCGTGGCCGTATCGAGGGCATGGAAGCTAACGGCAACGCCCAGAACATCAAGGCGCAAGTGCCGCTTTCCGAAATGTTCGGATACAGTACAGACCTGCGTTCGCGCACTCAGGGTCGTGCTACCTACACGATGCAGTTCCATAGTTACCAGCAGGTCCCTGAAGTAATTGCACAGGAAATCATCAAGCGAGTACGTGGCGAATAGCCCGCACTCACTTCCAAGATCTATTCATTTTAAAAACAAAGAGAAAAGCAACAAGGAGTAGCAATGTCTAAGGCAAAGTTCGAGCGCAATAAGCCACACGTCAACATCGGCACCATGGGTCACATCGACCACGGCAAAACCACGTTGACCGCTGCAATCTCCGCCACCTTGGCAACCAAGGGTCTGGCTGAGGTCACCGCTTTCGACCAGATCGACAAAGCGCCAGAAGAGAAGGCTCGTGGTATCACGATCTCCATCGCGCACATCGAATACGAGTCAGAGAAGCGCCACTACGCACACGTCGACATGCCAGGTCACGCCGACTACATCAAGAACATGATCACCGGTGCTGCACAGGTCGACGGCGCAATCCTCGTGGTTGCTGCAACCGACGGCCCAATGCCACAGACGCGTGAGCACGTGTTGCTCGCTCGCCAAGTAGGCGTTCCGTACATCGTTGTTGCTTTGAACAAGGCCGACATGGTGGAAGACGAAGAGCTCCTCGAACTCGTCGAAATCGAAGTTCGCGACTTGCTCAACTCGTACGAGTTCCCAGGCGACACCGCACCAGTTGTGCGCGTTTCCGCTTTGAAGGCACTGCAGGGCGACGCCGATGCACAAGAGCAGGTCATGAACTTGATCCGCGCATGCGACGATGCAATCCCAGAGCCAAAGCGTGAACTTGACAAGCCATTCCTCATGCCAATCGAAGACGTGTTCACCATCACTGGTCGCGGCACCGTCGTCACCGGCAAGGTAGAGCAGGGCAAGGTTCACACTGGCGACGACATCGAAATCGTTGGTCTTCGTGACACACAGAAAACCACTTGCACAGGTGTTGAAATGTTCCGCAAGTTGCTCGACGAAGGTCAAGCAGGCGACAACATCGGCGCATTGCTCCGTGGTACCAAGAAGGAAGATGTCGAGCGTGGCCAGGTGCTTTGTGCTCCAGGTTCAATCACTCCACACACCAACTTCGAAGGTCAGGTGTACGTGTTGACGAAGGAAGAAGGCGGCCGTCACAAGCCATTCTTCAACAACTACCGTCCACAGTTCTTCTTCCGCACCACAGACGTAACCGGAACCGTCGAGTTGCCAAAGGGCACCGAAATGGTGATGCCTGGTGACAACGTGATGATGACCGTGGAATTGGGCAAGCCAATCGCCATGGACGAAGGTCTTCGTTTCGCAATCCGCGAAGGTGGCCGCACCGTAGGTGCTGGTCGCGTCGTCAAGATCCTGAAGTAACTCGTTACTCATGGCATCTAGCATTCGCATCCGTCTCAAGGCGTTCGATCACCAGATCATCGACGAGTCTTCAAAAAAGATCGTCGAGACTGTTGCTCGCACCAACGCGACGGTTCGCGGCCCGATCCCGTTGCCTACGGACAAACACCGTTACACGGTGATCCGTGGGCCACACGTCGACAAAGACTCGCGAGAGCACTTTGAGATGCGCATTCATAAGCGCGTCATCGACATCGTCGAGCCAAATGCTAAGACCATCGACAGCCTGCAGCGCATCGAGTTGCCTGCCGGTGTCGACATCGAAATCAAGATCCAGAACAGTTAAGTTCGCAAGCGCGCTACTGGCGCTCGTGCAACACAATTTGCATGATCGCTACGTCGCGCCACTTGCCAAACTTACGACCGATCTCGCGCTCGATTCCTACAAGCTGAAATCCGCACGCGGCGTGTAGCCCGCGCGATGCATCGCTGGATGCCTCGATTCGTGCCATCACCACATGAAAACCCGAGTCGGCTGCTTGCTCGAGCAAGTTGGTGAGAATCAGTTTGCCAATTCCCGAGCGTGAGAGATTGCGTCGAACATAAACAGAGTTTTCGACGGATGTCTTGTACGCGGCGCGGTCGCGGTATTCGCTTAATGCGCCAAAGCCGACGACGGCGTCGTTTTCGTCGACTGCAACGATGGCGGAAAATGCTCCGCTGCGAGCCTCGATCCATTCTTTTTGCGCGGCAATGGTTCGCGGAACCAGATCAAAAGTAGACGTTTCAAATTCCACTTCGTGGTTGTAAATCTCGGCAATTGCGTCGGCGTCGGCAACCGTGGCGCGGCGGATGCGGATGGGCGAATGTGCAGAACTCACGGGGGCGAACCTAGTTGCCCAGCGTGTGGAATACGAGTG
>CAINLH010000171.1 GCA_903850275.1 uncultured Acidimicrobium sp. | reverse complement strand
CTCCTGCCCCAAACCTGCTGCACCTACAAGCGTGGCGATAACAACAATCCCTAAGGCCATCATCACCGTTTGGTTAATGCCCGCAATGATGGAAGGCACAGCCAATGGCAACTGCACCTTCGTAAGTGTTTGTCGCTTTGTTGCTCCAAACATTTTTGCAGCCTCAACAGCCGATGCGGGTACTTGCTGAATGCCAAGTGCGGTGAGGCGGATGATCGGGGGTAGGGCATAAATAATGGTTGCAATCGCTGCCGGAACTTGCCCGATTCCAAAAATCAGAACTACGGGAATTAGGTACACCGTTGCTGGAACGGTTTGCATAGCATCAAGCAACGGACGCAACGCTGATTCGGCGCGCTTGTTGAGGGCCGTCCAAATGCCAATTGGAATACCGATTGCGATGCTGAGAGCAACAGAAACCGCCATCAATGAAACGGTGTCAATGCTTTGTTCCCATACACCAACAATGCCTGGGTAGATAACGGCGAATGCTGCAAACCCGGCGGTCCAGTATTTGCCACTTCGTGCGATGACAAGAAAGACGATTGTTGGGGGAATAAACCACGGCAACCAACTGATGAATCCGGAGGTTCGTTCAAGCCCAAAATCAACGATCCATGTGAATGGTTCAAATACGAATGTGAACAGCCAATGTTGCCCACGGTTATCGCGCACCCATCCCTGCAAGTCATTGACTGGGTTCGCCAAATTGATGTTCCACGATTCTGGAAAACCACGCTGCCCGAGAATCTGTGCGAGAACTAGCAATGCAACAAACCCGGAGGCTGCAGGCAAACGTCTGAATTGCTTTCGACTAGGTGTGTAGGAGAGGGCGATGCTCATTGCTGTTCGGCTTGCAACATCGATGCGACGCTCTGGCGATTAACAACACCAATTGCTTTGCCCGATTCATCAATGATGGAAATGGCTTCGTCACGATCAAGCAACATTGGAATGACAGTTTCAATACGTGCGCTGGCCAGAACGGTTCTGCCGCCACTGACGGGGTTGCCTGCAACCGCAACCGACCGCACACTTAACACTTTGGCGCGTGGAATGTCGTTGGTGAATTCGCGAACATAATCGGTGGCTGGTTGGGTGATGATTTCTTCGGGGGTGCCTACCTGGTCGAAGGAGCCGTCTTTCATAATGGCAATGCGGTCACCCAATCGCAATGCTTCCGCAAAGTCGTGCGTGATGAAAATGATTGTTCGCTGCATCGTTTTCTGCAATCGAATGAGTTCGTCCTGCATCTCTTTGCGAATAAGTGGATCCAGTGCAGAGAATGGCTCGTCGAACAGCAAAATCTCCGGATCCACCGCAAGCGCGCGAGCCAAACCAACGCGCTGTTGCATGCCGCCCGAAAGCTGCTGGGGGTAGTGGTCGGCCCATCCCGAAAGCCCAACTATCTCAAGTACCTCGTTGGCGCGATCGAGTCGTGTCGATTTATCAACTCCCTGCACTTCAAGGCCGTATGCAATGTTGTCGATAACGCGGCGATGTGGGAACAAGCCGAAGTGTTGAAACACCATTGACATTTGCCCGCGACGCACGCCGCGCAATTCCTCGTCGCCCATTGCCAAGAGATCTTTTCCATCTAGCAATACTTCGCCCTTGCTCGGTTCGATAAGCCGAGATAGGCAACGGATAAGCGTGCTCTTGCCACTGCCGGAAAGGCCCATGACAACAAATGTCTCTCCGCGACCAACGCTGAACGAGACATCACGGACGGCAACTGTTTGATCGGTCTGTTGCAAGATTTCAGATCGGCTAGCGCCCCCTTCGGCCAATGCAATGGCTTGCGCCGCCGCCCCAGACCCGAACACCTTCCATATGTTGCGTACTTCTATTGCTGGTGATGCTTCCCCGGGCACCCCCTCACCATAGTTCAGCACCTATACAAGCCCACAAGCCCTCGCTACGCTTGAGGCGCACTGTTTAGTGCACATAACAACACAAGGGGAGAACATGCTTTCAAGCAAGAAATTGCTCGTTGCTGGTTTGATTACGGTTGGTTCGCTGCTCGGAGCAGCGTGCGGCAGTAGCGACAACACAGCATCAGACACAACAGCCGCTGCAGGGGATTGCACCGGCACAGAAACGATCAAGATTGCACGCAACAACTGGTCGGCATCTGCCGTCGAAGTTGAAATCGTTAAGCAATTGATTGAGAAGAATCTTTGCAACCCAGTCGAAATTCTCGACATTGACGAAAATGCGATGTTCGCAGGTATGTCGTCGGGCGACGTCGACGTCAACGTAGAGGTGTGGCCATCTGGTGTTGTGCCAGAAGAGCAGGCATTCATCGATGATGGTTCGGTTGTCAACATGGGCGATCTTGGTGCAGAAGGTAAAATCGGTTGGTTCGTTTCCGATTACGCACTCGAGCAGTTCCCTCAGCTTGCAACATGGGAAGGTCTGAAGGATCCAGCAGTAGCTGAAGCATTCGCAACAGCAGCCACTGGTTCAAAGGGTCGTTTCTTGGGAATGGACCCATCGTTCTCCCAGTACGACGAGGCAATCATCAAGAACCTTGCACTTCCATTCGAAGTACAGTTCTCTGGTTCTGAAGCAGCAACACAAGCAGAAATCGCAGCTCTTTCGGCTGAGAAGAAGCCAGTAGTTGTGTACTACTGGTCGCCATCTGGTGCTGTAGGCAAATACAACTTGAAGAATGTTGCATTGCCAGAGCCAAGTGTTGATTGTGCTGCCGAGGGCGACAAGTGCGATGGCGACTACCCAGTCGACAAGTTGTTCAAGATTGCCTCTGCGAAACTTGAAGCGAAAGACGCAAAAGTGTTTTCGTTCTTCAAGAACTTCGCATTGTCAACAGACGACCAGCTTTCATTCCTTGGGCCTGTAGACATCGACAAAGTCGACCCAGCAGTTGCTGCTGCCGACTGGATCGCTGCCAACGAGGCAACGTGGTCGGCTTGGTTTAACTAAACACAGTCGTAAATCAATGTTGAAAGTGGCGGGGCGCAAGCCCCGCCACTTTTGCGTTTCCGTGGCAGAATGAATGCGTGACAACTGAACAATATGACTTCGTCATTGTTGGTGGCGGCTCGGCAGGTTGTGCATTAGCAAATCGACTCAGTGCCGATCCGAATAATAAGGTGCTCGTACTAGAAGCCGGCCGTCCCGACTATTGGTTCGATGTGTTTATTCATATGCCTGCCGCACTGATGTTTCCGATTGGCAGCAAGTTCTACGACTGGATGTATTCCTCGCAGCCAGAGCCCCACATGAATGGGCGCAGGGTTTCCCACGGCCGCGGCAAGATTCTTGGCGGCTCAAGCAGCATTAACGGCATGATTTTTCAGCGCGGCAATCCGCTCGATTATCAGCGTTGGGGCGCAGACCCGGGCATGTCCGATTGGGACTACGCGCATTGCTTGCCTTATTTCAAAAAGATGGAGTCATGCATTGCGGCAAAACCCAACGACGAGTTTCGTGGCAAAAGTGGCCCGCTACATATGGAGCGTGGTGCAGTCAAGAACCCTCTGTTCGGCGCATTTTTCAAGGCAGTGCAAGAAGCCGGACATCCGCTTACTTCGGATGTAAATGGTTTCAAGCAGGAAGGTTTTGCGGCGTTCGACCGAAACGTCAAGCGAGGTCGTCGATTTAGTGCAGCTCGCGCATATCTGCATCCCGTGAAGCATCGCAAGAACCTGACGGTGCAGTGCAGGGCGCTTGCGACGAGATTGATTACCGAAGGCAAGACGGTTGTGGGTGTGGAGTACACACTTCCGTTTGGAAGAAAGAAAGTAGTTCGAGCCAAAGAAGTGATCCTGTGCGGTGGTGCCTTTAATTCGCCGCAGTTGTTGCAGGTGTCTGGCATAGGCAACGAAGATGATTTGCGCAAAGTTGGCATCACACCGGTGCATCATTTGCCCGGCGTTGGCGAAAACTTGCAGGATCATCTGGAGGTGTACGTGCAACATCTGTGCACCCAACCGATTTCCTTAAACCCAACAATGAAATTTTGGAAGCGTCCCTTTATCGGTTTTGCTTGGCTGTTTCGAAAAGGCCCTGGCGCGTCTAACCATTTCGAGGCTGGCGGTTTCATTCGCAGTAATGAGCAAGTGAAGTATCCAAATTTGATGTTCCATTTTCTGCCAATCGCAGTCCGTTACGACGGCACTGCGCCAGCAGGTGGGCATGGTTACCAGGTGCATATTGGGCCGATGTACTCAAACTCGCGCGGAAGTCTCAAGGTGACATCAGGAGATGTCCGAGATCATCCAGCATTCACTTTCAATTATCTATCGACCGAGGAAGATAAGCAGGAGTGGGTTGAAGCAATTGCTTCGGCTCGAAAAATTTTAAATCAGCCCGCGTTCGCTGCATTTAGTGGTGGCGAAATTTCTCCCGGGTCAGATGTTGCCTCCGACCAACAGGTTCTCGACTGGGTGCGAAAAGATGGCGAGACCGCTTACCATCCTTCTTGCACGTGCAAGATGGGAACCGACGAAATGGCTGTGGTCGACCCAAAGACAATGCGCGTGCACGGCATGCAGGGAGTTCGGGTCGTCGATGCATCGGTGATGCCCTACGTGACCAATGGCAATATCTACGCGCCCGTCATGATGGTGGCGGAAAAGGCAGCCGACCTGATCTTGGGCAAACAGCCCCTTGCCGCCGAGCAGATCGAATTTTTCCAACACTCGTAGGGTAAATATGGCGCGGCTTGGGTCGCCCTGATAACCTTTGCCGCAGTGATATATCTGACGGGCCTAGCCCCTGTTGGGTCCGTATATATAGGGGAGAACACATGAGTGATTTCGACGAGATCGACCTGGCCAGCCTGTCTGATGACGACTTAGTAGCCCAGATGTACGACGACTTGTACGACGGACTTGGCGAAGAGATCGTAGAAGGCACCACTATTTTGCTCGACCGCAAGTGGAGCCCAGACAAGGTATTGCAACAAGCACTCGTAGAAGGCATGCGCATCGTTGGCGTCGACTTCCGTGACGGCATCTTGTTCGTGCCCGAAGTGCTTCTTGCTGCAAACGCAATGAAAGCCGGAATGAATATCCTGCGTCCACTGCTTGCCGAAACCGGCGCAGAGTCGGTTGGCAAAGTCGTCGTTGGCACCGTGAAGGGCGACATTCACGACATTGGTAAAAACT
>CAINLH010000170.1 GCA_903850275.1 uncultured Acidimicrobium sp. | reverse complement strand
TCGACAATGCCGCCCATGAGATCGAATATCTCTGCAACCTTGTGTGGGTTAGCTGAAGCGCATGCAACGCGCAACATGTTTATCGGCCGAGAGAACGTGGGATTGGAGCAACCGCAATTACATCACGTTGCATCGAAAAAATCTGCGAGATTCCATCGGAAGCCAACCCCAGTAGCGAATCAAGTTCGCTTCGTGAAAAAGCCTTACCTTCAGCAGTTCCTTGCACCTCTACGAACGTTGCTTCCCCACCGCCAATTGGTTGCAGCATCACCACGTTCATATCTACTTCGGCCTTCGAATCTTCTTCGTATGGCAAGTCGATAACGGGCGTGCCGTTGTGAATGCCAACGCTGATTGCCGCACACAACGAGTGCAACGGATTAGTTGAGAGACCGCCATTTTGTTGCACTCGAGTAATTGCGTCGTGCAATGCGAGGTACGCACCACAAATACTTGCCGTGCGCGTACCGCCGTCGGCCTGAAGCACATCACAGTCGATCAAGATTTGGCGCTCGCCCAACAGCTTCATGTCGCATGATGAGCGCAATGCCCTACCGATTAAACGTTGAATTTCAACGGTGCGGCCAGACTGTTTACCTTTTGCTGCCTCGCGGTCTACTCGCTCTGGCGACGAACCAGGAAGCATGGAGTACTCGGCGGTTACCCAACCCTTTCCGCTTCCCTTCATCCACCTGGGAACGTCCTCGTCGACAGAGGCGGTGCACAGCACACGCGTCTTGCCGAATGAAACAAGCACTGAGCCTGCCGACATTTCGGTGAAGTCGCGCTGAAAACTCAGCGGACGAAGTTCATTGTGTTGACGTCCATCAAATCGTGCCATGTTTATCTCCCTGTATTAGTAGACCAATAGTCGGCTCGTTCTAGTTCGGGGCCGAGCAATCGGCGCCCCAACTGTGCGAACCATGCGATATCTCCAGATGACAAAAACCGATGTTCGCCTTGCGGTTCCTCACGCTGAATCGACTGTTGCAGCAAAATGTCGCGTACGGCGAAAGCCGTTTCGTCTGCGCTACTGACCAACACCACTTCAGGGCCCATCACTTCGCCGATTACACGCGAAAGGTAGGGATAGTGGGTGCAGCCCAACAACAACGAGTCGACGCCCGCGCTGCGCACGGGTGCCAACAATCGTTCGGCGAGCACCGTCACTTCATCTCCTGTGGTTTGGTCTCGTTCTACAAACTCGACGAAGCCGGGGCAAGCAGCAGAGGTAAGCACGACATTGGCTTTGGTTTGTCGCACCGCTTGCACGTAGGCACCGGAAGAAATTGTGCCGACTGTTCCAATCACGCCAACTTTGTTGTTGTGCGTTACACGCACGAGTGCGCGAGCACCCGGTTCGATAACGCCCACCACGGGCACTGGCAACTCTGAAGCAAGCTGTTCGAGCGCAACAGACGCAGCGGTATTGCACGCAACGACAATAAGTTTTGCGTCAAAGTCGTTGACAAGGCTCCACGCAAGTTCTCGCGCGTATTCGCGCACTTCGTCGGCGGGCTTATTGCCATACGGGTAGCGCCCAGTGTCTCCGATGTACACAAGGTGCTCGTTTGGCAAGAGGTCGATGACTGCTCTCGCTACGGTCAGGCCACCAAACCCAGAATCAAACATGCCAATTGGTCTGTCGCTCATAGATGGCATCGGCTTCCACTTTACGCCAGTGACCTAACCTTCCAGAGTGCTTCTCGCAACCGTGCTTGCTCTATTGGCGGCAGTACTGCATGCTTCTTGGAATCTCATCGTCAAACAGAGCACCGATCGAAGACTGGCACTGTGGGGCCAATTCACGATCGGTGGAGCACTGAGCGCGGTGGCGCTCTTGGTCTGGACACTTTCAACTTCGATGCCTGATATTGCCTGGAAATGGGCACTCATCAGTGGCGCCACACACGTGCCCTACTTGATGTTGCTTTCTCGAGCGTACGACCGCGGTGATTTTTCGATGTCATACCCCATCGTTCGTGGCGCAGGCGCACTTGCCGCCGCTGCAGGTGGTGTTCTTTTCCTCAACGACACTCTGAGTATTGCTTCCACGATCGGAATTTTGATTGCCGTACTCGGGCTTTTCGTATTAGCGAAGAGCGGCTCGTGGCATGTTGTTGGTGCAGCCATCGCTGTCGCTTCAACTATTGCCATCTACTCCGTGGTTGACGGCCACGGCACGCGACAGTCGCAACCGGTTGCTTATGCGCTTGCGCTCAATATTGCGGCCGCTGTATTTGTCTCACTCTTTACCGCAATCAACAGCAGAAAAATGATGATCCCCACGCTACGACAGCATTGG